>PTKA01000022.1 GCA_002937525.1 Alphaproteobacteria bacterium MarineAlpha10_Bin3 | reverse complement strand
CGAGGCGGTGGAGCAGGCGGGATGGACAGTGAGGCAGGCCTTTCGGACACGAGCGTTGTGGCTGATTCTGGTCTTTGTGCGGCCGCGCCGCGAATTACGCCACCACACCGAAACCCTGCGCCGACAACTGGCGCTCCTGACCTACCCCGCCGAGGCCGCCGAATCGCGCATCCGGATTGTCGCCGACCTGTTGCATGAACAGACCGATATGTTGAACCGGGCGAGCGACCGGGCTGCGGTCCAGTTGCATGAGGTCGCCGATGCGATGGCGCAGAACACTGGCCTTCTGACCGTAGCAACCGACAACGCCACCCAGGAAGTGACCGAATTGCGGAGCGTTCTGAGCGAGCAGGCAACGGCGTTGTCGTCGCTGGTCGATCGCTTCGAGGCGCAGCAGCGCGCGGTGCGCGAGGTCACCGACAAGCAAACCGCCGAACTGTCCAGCGTTCAACGGCGCGGCCTGGAGCAGGCCAAGGACATTGGCGCCAACTTGCGCGAACTGTCCGGGCATCTTAACGCGGCGTCGGACCGCGCGGCGGAGAAGGCCAAGGACATCGGCACCCTGTTTCGGGAATATACCGACACCATGACGCGCGCGGCGGAAACCGCCTCGGTCCGTTCGGTCGCGATCGGCGAGACGCTTGGTAAAGGAGCGGCCGATCTCAACGCGGCAAGCGAACTTGCCGCTGCCCGCGCCCAGGACATCGCCGCCGACTTGCGCCAGCAGACCGCGCGGGTAACCGACCGGCTGAAGGAATCCTTCGATATTCAGGCCCATGCGCTCACCAATGTCGCGGCACGGACGGGCGAAGAAATTGACCGCTTCGGCAGTGCGCTCGACCGGAATTTGAACGCCTTGCAAACGACCTTGCAATCGGCGTTGGGCAAGCATGAGGCGGCCGTAGACGATCTGATCGAACTGTCGAGCAGCCGGATCGACCGGCTCGCTCATTCCTTGCGCGAAGTGACCAACACCATACTGGCGCGGATCGACGAGGGTTTGTCGCGGCGTTCCGACGATCTGTCCACCACGATCGAGCGCATGACGTCGGACGCGAATGAATTGATGTCGACGATGCACCAGCAGGTCAACGATGTCGCGCGGTCCGCGGAGAACGCCGCCGCCCATACCGAACAGATAAAGGAATCGCTGGCCGCGCAGGGCGGTGAGCTGACGCGCATTGCCGCGCAACTGTCGGATCAGGCACGCGCGGTCGATGGCGCCACAACCCGCCATAGCGAACAACTGGTCTTCGCCGCGAGCGATGCCACGCAACGCGTCTGCGCGATGAGCGAGGTTCTGCGGGCGCAGGCCAGCGAAGTTTCCAAGGCGTCCGACCTGGCCGCAATCCGGGCCGATGCGATTCGCGATGCGTTGGCACGGCAGGTGGCCAATTTGTCGGCAATGTCGGAACGGGCGGCGGAACAGGCCCAGCAGATTGACACGAGTTTGGGCGCGCGCGCGGATGAAATCCGCACAATTCTGCATGACGGTGGGCGCGAGATCGAAGAAGCCGTCGGGCCGGCGACAGTGCAGGCGCGCGAACTTGGCGAATTGATGCGCCAGCAGGCGCTGGCGCTGCGCGATTCCGCCGATTGGGCGTCGAATCAGGCGCACGCCGTTGGCGACATTCTGCAAAAACAGAGCCATGATTTGCGCGCGGCGTCGGATCACGCATCGCATCAGGTGCGGGAAATTCGGGACGTGATGCGCCAGCAGACCAGTGAGCTGGCGGAATCTTCCGAACAGGCCGCGGCGGCCGCACGCAGCATTCGCGAAAGCCTGCGAGAGGATACAAAAGCGCTCGGTGGCCTGGTTGCGACGCTGAACGATCAGGTCGAGGCCGTGCGGCGTTCGGTCGATGTACAGGCCGCCCAACTGGCCGAAGCGTCGGACAACGCCGGCGCCCGCACGACCGAAATCGGTGCTGTGCTCAATCAACAGGTCGATCAACTCGTCGCGGTGGCCGATCAGGTCATCCAGCGGATCATGGAGGCCGGCCGGGCGTTCCACAGTGAGTCAGGCGGCCTCAACGAATCGGTACAAACCGCGCTGCGCTTGATTCGCGATGTCGGCGATAGATTCAGCGAACAAAGTGAACGCCTTACCACGGCGTCCATCCAGGCCGGCATGCAGATAGACGACAACCGCGAGGGCCTGCGCGTACAGGCCGAAGACCTGTCCCGCGTGGCGCGGGACGCCACCAACGTGATGCAGCTCATCGGCGACGCCTTCGCGCAGCAGACACGGGGGTTGACCGGGGCGTCGGATCAGGTTGCGGCCCGGTTGACGGCCCTGTCCGAATCCTATCGTCAGCAGACCCAGACGCTGAACGAAACCAGCGAGGACGCCAGCCACAGATTGCACGCGGCCCTGGATGAATTGGCCAAGCAGGGTCCGGCAATGACCGAGGCGGCCAGCAAGGCCCGGTCCACATTCGAAGGCGTTGCGCAAAAAGTGCAAGACGGTAGCCGCCTTATCGTCGCATCGCTGGAAGAAGCGGTCGTCAAGGCGGATGAAGCGGGCCGGACTTTCGATCAGCAGGCGACGCGATTGACCCAGGCATCGGCCGATGCGGCCGAACAGGCGCGGCGCCTGGCCGAAGAAGAACTCACCTTGCGGCGCGATCTGTTTTTGAAGACGGCCCGGTTCATTGTCGAGGATCTCGATTCCACCGCCATCGACCTGACCCGTGTTCTGCACAATGATGTATCGGAGGCCGATTGGAAGCGTTATGTGCGGGGCGACCGCGGCGTGTTTACGCGCAGCCTCCTGCGCGGCAAACAGGCGACGATAGCATCCAGGGTGACGCAGAAAATAAAATCCGATTCCGATATGAGAAATTACGTGATGCGGTATGTCGATCAATTCGACCGCCTGCTCACCGAGGCCCAGGGTTCGGATCCGGAAAACCTGCTCCATTCGACATTCATGACCGCCGATGTCGGCAAGCTCTACATTCTGTTGTGCCGTGCGCTTGGCCGCGAAGACTGAATCGGGCGCGGTGCGCGAATACGATATCCGGCCCGCGGTCCCGGACGACGCCGGCGCGTTGTACCGGTTCGGGGAAGCCTTGCTTTGCGAAAGCAGCTTTTTTCTGCGCAGCCCCGGCGAACGCGCGCGCTCGGTAGACGAGATGCGCACCGTCATAAAACAGATTCATGCAATGCCGGCGCATATTCTGCTCTGCGCCTGGCAAGAGGGCGCGCCCGTCGGCGAAGCCGTGGCGATCGGCGGCGATTTCAAACGCGACCGGTATACCGCGACCATCGGCGTCGGCGTTCTGGCGGCCCATTCGGGGCATGGTATCGGGCGCGCCTTGATGCGCGGTATCGAATTGTTCGCGCGCAACAAAAAGCTGCGCCGGCTGGAATTGACCGTGATGGCGCACAATACGCGCGCCCACGCGTTTTACCGCCAGATGGGCTATCTTCAAGAAGGGGTAAAACGGGATTCTCTGTTCGTCGATGGGGTCTTCGTCGATGAAATAATGATGGCGAAACTGCTCGATTGAGGCCGCCGTGACCGCCCGTCTGACCCATATCGCGCTGCATGTTAAAGAGCTTGAGCGGTGCGTCGAATTCTATCGGGAATATTGCGGTTTGAAAATCGTTCGGGAACGGCGCGATGGCGCCGGCAAGCTGATCGTCTGGTTGGCGGAACCCGGCCGTGAATCGGAATTTATCTTTGTTCTGCTGCCGGGCGGGCCGGGACGCCAGCCGACCGAGCGGGACTTCAGCCATTTCGGTTTTGCATTGGCCAGTCGGCAAGCTGTCGATGCGATTGCCGAAAAGGGCCGGCAAGCCGGCTGCCTGGAATGGCCCCCGCGCCAGGAACCATTTCCGGTCGGTTACTACTGCGGTCTGAAGGACCCCGACGGCAATTTTGTCGAGTTCAGCTTCGGGCAACCGCTTGGTCCGGGCGCCGAGTTACTGGAGCCTTCAGCGTGATAATCGGCTGGCTGATGAAGCGGATATTCGTCGATAAGCGCACGCGGAACCGAACCGATGCACGGCGCAAGACGGCCGGGAAGGCGGCGGCGAAGCCCAACCCCCAAAAGAATGCGGTGCCGCAAGATGCGCGCCAAAATTTGCTTCGGGAAACCATGGCGTTGTATCGTCAAAAGCGGATGGAGTACGAAAAACTCGACAGCGGTCTTCGCGGTAAATTCGAAAAGGTCGTGCGCGAGGCATTCGATGAAAAAAAGCAATAGGCATGTCCCGGCGCACGAAATCGACGCGATCGCCGGCGCCGTCCGGGCCGGTGACCGGCGCGCGCTTGGCCGTGCCATCACGCTGGTCGAATCGAGGCGGGATGCGGACCGGCCGCGCGCCGAAGCGTTGCTGGAAGCGCTGGTAGCGTATCGAGGCGACGCGATCCGCATCGGCATATCGGGTGTTCCCGGCGTCGGTAAATCGACCTTCATCGAACGCTTTGGCCGGCATGTCATCGAAAACGGCCATCGGGTTGCCGTGTTGGCGGTCGATCCATCGTCTTCGGTTAGCGGCGGGTCCATCCTCGGCGACAAGACCCGCATGGAAGAACTTGGCCGGAACGCCAAGGCTTTCATCCGGCCATCGCCAACCGGCGGCACCTTGGGCGGCGTCGCCCGGCGCACGCGCGAAGCGATAGCCCTTTGCGAAGCGGCGGGTTATGACGTCGTCATCGTGGAAACCGTCGGCGTCGGCCAGTCGGAAACCGCGGTCAAGGATATGACCGACATGTTCATGCTTTTGCTTTCGCCGACTGGCGGCGACGAATTGCAGGGCATGAAACGGGGCATCGTCGAGCTGGCCGACCTGATCCTGGTCAACAAGGCGGATGGCGCGCTTGAGGCCGCCGCCCTGGACACGGTTTCCAACTATCGGAACGCCGTTCACCTGCTGCGTCCCGCATCGCCCAACTGGGCGGTTCCTGTCGATGCCTGTTCGGCGCTTGCCGGAACTGGAATTGCGGAAGTCTGGCGCCATGTCGAGGCGTACCGCAAGGCGCTTGGCGACAGTGGCGAAATCGCCGCCCGCCGGAAAGCGCAGGCGCAATCGTGGCTATGGTCGGAAGTCGGCGAGTCGTTGCTGGCTAACTTGCGCGCCCACCGCGATGTGAAACAATTATTGCCAGCGCTGGAAAAAGACGTCGTGGAAGGCCGCATAGCCGTAGCGCAAGCGGCCCGGCGGTTGCTTGCGGCATTTTTGGGTTCATCGGCGTCTTGACCTTCGGGAATTGGTGCCGTACAAAGCGCCGCCTTGGTGGGTAATCCGCGCAAGGTGTTTTAATCAGGTAGGGACCGATCATGGCGCGACGCTGCATCATCACCGGAAAAGGCGTTCAGACTGGCAACAATGTGAGCCATGCGAATAACCGGACACGCCGCCGTTTTCTGCCCAATCTGCAACGGGCCTCGTTACTGAGCGATGCGCTTGGCGAAGCCGTGCGGATGCGCCTTACCACCAGCGCTATTCGCACGATCGAAAAGAAAGGCGGCCTCGACGCTTTTCTGCTCGGCACCTCGAACCGCAAACTGATGCCTGAGGCGCTGCGAATCAAACGGCGCATCGAACGCGCGGTAGCGGCCGCCAATTAGTCGATTTCCACAACCCATTTCTTGTTCCACGATGCCCGCGCTTGCGCGGGCTTTTTCGTCATCCCCCTGACAATTATGTCTGAATTGTCCTAAGGTTAAAGCCGATCAATCGGACGAGGAGACGTAGCGATGCTTGGCCGCCGGAAAATTCTCAAAGGTTTTGCCGTAGCGCCCTTGGTCGGTGCGCCTTTGGCGGCGGTCCTCGCCAATCCGGATCTCGCCCGCGCCGCCGCCGATCGTCTGACCCGTCAAACCGCCCGTCTGGGAAGCGGTAAATCCGTTCATGCCTATCTTGCCATGCCGGCGAAAACACCGGCCCCAGCCATCGTCACCATCCATGAATGGTGGGGCGTGAACGACCAGATCAAGGCGGTGACGGCGGAATTCGCCAACCAGGGATATCTTGCCCTGGCGATGGACCTGATGGGTGGCGCGGTGGCGACGACCAGAAAAGCGGCCAGCGCCCAAATGAAGGCCGTAGACGGCGCGCAGGCCGATGAAACGGCGGCGCACTGGGTGAATTGGCTACGCGGCCATGACAAATCGACCGGAAAAATCGGCACGGTTGGCTGGTGCTTTGGCGGTGGCTGGTCGTTGAATGCCTCGATTGCGGCGCCGGTCGATGCGACGGTGATCTATTACGGCCGCGTGACCAGGCCGGAACAAGACCTGGCCCGCTTAAGGGGTCCGGTGCTGGGTCATTTCGCGACCCAGGACAAGTGGATCAACAAGAAAATGGTCGGCGCGTTCGAAGCGGCGATGAAAGGCGCTGGAAAGTCGATTGCCAGCCACTGGTACGAGGCGAACCATGCCTTCGCCAACCCGACAAGCGCCCGTTACGACGCTGGCGACGCGACGCTGGCCTGGACCCGGACGCTTGACTTCTTCCGTGCCAATCTTGGGTAGTGTCAGCGTCCCGATGCGCGGCGGCGTTTCCTCGCTTTGCCGGGAAACCGTTTGGAACCGCTGTTATCTTCGTCGTCGAACAGTTCGGCCAGCTTTTCCATCATCGTGCCGCCCAGCTGTTCGACATCGACGATCGTGACCGCGCGCCGGTAATAGCGGGTCACGTCATGGCCGATGCCGATGGCGATCAATTCGACCGGCGACCGCGTTTCGATATAGTCGATCACGTCGCGCAAATGGCGTTCCAGGTAATTGCCCGGATTGACCGAAAGCGTTGAATCATCGACCGGCGCGCCATCGGAAATGACCATCAGAATGCGCCGTTGTTCGGGCCGGGCCAGCAGGCGGTTATGGGCCCAGAGCAATGCCTCGCCGTCGATATTTTCCTTCAACAACCCCTCGCGCAGCATCAGGCCAAGGTTCTTGCGCGCGCGGCGCCACGGTGCATCCGCCGCCTTGTAGACAATATGGCGAAGATCGTTCAGGCGACCCGGATTGGCGGTTTTGCCTTCGGCGATCCAATGGTCGCGCGATTGGCCGCCTTTCCACGCCCGCGTGGTGAAGCCGAGGACCTCGACCTTGACGGCGCAGCGTTCCAGCGTGCGCGACAATACATCGGCGCTCATCGCGGCGATGGTGATGGGCCGGCCACGCATCGATCCGGAATTGTCGATCAGCAACGAGACAACCGTATCGCGAAATTCGATTTCGTGTTCCCGCTTGAAAGACAGCGGTTGCAGCGGGCTGGTGACGACACGCACCAGACGGGCGGTATCCAGCAAGCCTTCTTCGAGGTTGAATTCCCACGAACGGGTCTGCTTTGCCATGAGGCGACGCTGAAGCCGGTTGGCGAGCCGGCCGATCAGACCCTGTACCTGCGCCAATTGTTGGTCGAGCAACTGACGCAGGCGCGAGAGTTCTTCTGGATCGCAAAGCGTCTCCGCGTTGACAACTTCGTCAAACGCCTCGGTGTAGGCGGCGTAAAAGGGTTCCTTTGGAACATTCGACAGATCGTGTTCCGGGCGCCAGCGCTTGCCGGGGTCGCCCGGTTCCTCGCTGCCGTCCGAGGGCATCATCTCGCCATCGGAATCCTCTGGCATCATGTCGCCCATATCTTCGTCGCCGCCGTCGGCATCGCTGGGGTCGCCCCCGGCCTCGCTCGCGGCATCGGCGGAATCGCCGCCTTGCTCGTCGGATTCGGCCTGCGCTGAATCGTCATCGGCGTCGTCGCCGCTGGAATCGGCGTCGTCGGCATCTTGTTCGGCGCCGATTTCGATGTCAAGATCGGCGATCAATTTGCGGACCGTACGGCTATAGGCGGCCTGATCGTCGATTACCGCGTTCAGTTCCCGCAGGTCGGCGCCAATCTTCTTGCGCAGATCCGCTTCCCAGAGCGCACATAGGCGCTGGGCTGCGGGCGGCGGCTCGGCGCCGGTGAATAATTGCCGCGCCAGCAGCCGTACCGCTTCCGGCATGGTTGCTTCGGTCTGATCGTCGATCCGGTGGAGCCCCTCGCGGCGGTAGCGGTCTTCCAGCGCGGCGGCGATGTTCTCGCCCAGCCCAGCCATGCGTTTGGCACCGATGGCTTCGACCCGCGCCTGCTCCAGCGCCTCGAATATCGCCGGTGCGACATCGCCGCCCGGCAGCGCCCTGGCGTGTATCGCCGGATCGTGATGGCGCAGTTTCAGCGCCAGCGCATCGGCTTCGCCGCGAACCTGGGCGACTTCCTCGCGCGGCAGATCGCGGCTCGGAAACGGCAGCCGCGCCCGGTTTCCGGCGACCCCTGGCGGTTCGGCGGTAAACGCCACGTCGATTTCACTATCGTCGGCAACGGCGCGAAAACAGGCCGCGACTGCGCGTTTGAAGCTTTCTATCGGAGGTTCGCCTTCGCTCATCGTGGTGTTCCGCCTTCGCTCATCGGCGTATCCCTCAATTGACCAGCGTCGTCATCCCTGACTCCGGCAAGTCGGTGCCAAAGCAGCGCTGATAATATTCCGCCACGATCGAGCGTTCGGTTTCATCGCATTTGTTGAGAAAGGTGACGCGGAAGGCAAAGCCCAGATCGGTGAAGATACGTGCGTTCTCGGCCCAGGTGATGACGGTTCTGGGCGACATCACCGTCGAAATGTCGCCGCCCATGAAGCCGGCGCGGGTCAGATCGGCCAGGGCCACCATCGCTTCAATGGTCTTGCGGCCCTCGTCGTTGTCGTAACTTGGCACCTTGGACAGCACGATCTTCTCTTCCACCTCATGCTCCAGATAGTTCAGGGTCGCCAGGATGTTCCAGCGGTCCATCTGTCCCTGGTTGATCTGCTGGGTTCCGTGATAGAGGCCCGTCGTATCGCCCAGACCCACCGTATTGGCGGTAGAGAACATGCGGAAATATTTGTGCGGTTGGATTATCCGGCTCTGATCCAGTAAAGTCAGTTTGCCATCGACTTCGAGGATGCGCTGAATGACGAACATGACGTCCGGGCGTCCTGCGTCATACTCGTCGAAACAAAGCGCGCAGGGGTTCTGCAACGCCCAGGGCAATATCCCATCGCGGAACTCCGTCACCTGCTTGCCGTCGCGCAGCACGATTGCATCCTTGCCCAGCAAATCGATGCGGCTGATATGGCTGTCCAGATTGATCCGGATACAGGGCCAGTTGAGCCGCGCCGCCACCTGTTCGATATGAGTCGATTTTCCGGTGCCGTGATAGCCCTGGATCATGACGCGGCGATTATGGCCAAAGCCGGCCAGGATCGCGATTGTCGTTTCGTAATCGAAGACATAGGATTCATCCAGAACCGGAACATAGTCCGAACCGCTGGAAAATCCCGGTACGACCATTTCGGTATCGAGACCAAATGTTTGCCGTACCGAAACTTCGATATCGGGCGCATCCAGTTCATGCGCCTGTTTTGAGCCGTCCATTGTGGTCATTTCCGCAATTCCAGTCATTTTAGAAGTGTTGCAGGCGGGTCAGGTGGCCAGGAAAGATTTCAGAGCGGCGTATGCCTGATTGATGTCCTTCAATTTATCTTCCGCAGCAACGCTGCCACCATTCGCATCGGGATGCAGCTTTTTGACCAGTTCCTTATATCGCGACTTCAATCCGGTCAAGTTTAGCGGGCCATCGATGCCCATGACCCGCAACGCGGCGCGGATCGGCGCGGGGGATTCTGGCCGGTTTCGGTCTTGCCGCGTGCCGCGCGATGCGGCGGCCTCGAAGACGCCAAAATCATCGCGAAACCAGGTCTGCTGGCCGAACCCGTGCGCCCGCTGGTGATGTCCCATCGGCCAGGTGGGGCGCCGCCAAACCGTATCGTTACGGATTTCGCGTTCGATCTGTTGTTCGGACAGCCCGGCGCAAAAATTCCAAATCTTGTTATATTCCCGGACATGTT
>PTKA01000219.1 GCA_002937525.1 Alphaproteobacteria bacterium MarineAlpha10_Bin3 | reverse complement strand
CACGCCGAATTCCGGCGCCAGCGCCTCGATGGTGGAAATCCGCGCGCCCGGCGCCCAATGCCCGGTTTCGATCCGCCGCCGCAAGGTCGAGGCGACCTGAAGGTAAAGCGGCATAGCGCTGCGCCGGTAGGGTCGGGCCAGCCGTCCCATTGGCTAGCGTTTCAGGCGCGGGATAATTTCCCTGGCGATGACCTCGACCTGATCCTGGTGGTATTCATAGGGCACGAAAATCAGCTTTTGCACGCCGACATCAATGTGCGCCTGCAGTTGTTCGACGCAATCATCGACGCTTCCCATGATCGCGCTGGCGACGCTTGAATCGCTCCACGATGCAAAATCCCATTCCGAATTCAGCCATTTCATCATCGGTTCCTCGACCGCGGCCCGGGATTCGCCAACCATGATCGGCAGTTGATTGCAGTTCAGCAGGGCGGCCGGATCCTTGCCCGCCGCTGCGGCGAAGTTCTGGACCTTGTCCCAAGATTTGGTGAAATCCTCGGGCGTATAGAAATAGGTCAGCCAGCCATCGGCGGCGATTGCCGCCCGCTTGAGGACCGCATCGACATAGCCGCCGATCAGGATCGGCGGGCGCGGGCGCTGGTGGGGTTTGGGAAACATCACCGAGGATTTCAATTCATGCGAACCGTATTGCCCGTTCACCATGTCCTCTTGCCAAAGCCGGGTGAGGATTTCCAGGCTTTGATCCATGATCTTGCCGCGCTTGTTATAGGGCACGCCGACGGCATCGAATTCGCGTTTGTACCAGCCCGACGCCAGCCCCAGAATCAGCCGCCCGCACGACAACTGATCCATGCTGGATAACTGCTTGGCCAGGATCACCGGGTTGCGCAGCGGCAGCACCAGAACGCCGGTGCCGAGCTGGATTTTCGTGGTCCGCGCGGCCACCGCGGTCAGCAGCGACAAGGCGTCGATGATCGGGAAATGCGGATCGACGCCGAGCAATATATGATCCCAGACCCACAGCGAATCATAGCCCAGTTCTTCCATCGCCACGCCGAAATCGACCAGTGCCGGGGCATCGGGAAGATCGGGGAAGCGCTGAAAGTTGCGCATCGATATCCCGAACGTATTCGAAAGAATGGTCATGGCGGTCCTCGTCGTCAGGCGGTGTAAAGCCGGTCCGGATCCAGATGGCGAAGAATGCCCAACTCCTTGCCGGTCGGTGGTTCGGTGAATTTCGGTTCGGCGGCAATGTCGATGTCGAAACCGGTATTGTCGCGCACCTCTTGGGCGGTGACGCCGGGATGCAAAGCCAGGACCTTCATGCGTCTGGTTTCATCGTCGAACCCCATGACGGCCAGATCGGTGACCACCCGGTACATCCCACCCGCCACCAGGCCGGATTCTTCGCGGCTGGCGCCGCCGTCCAGATAGCCGGGGCTGGTGACGAAATCGACTTTTTCGACGAACCGCCGCCGCTCATGCTTCATGGCGACGATCATCTGGGTCAGGCTGGCGATATCGTTGCCGCCGCCGGTGCCGGGAAGGCGCACCGCCGGATCGGCCGGGTCGCCGATGAAGGAGCTGTTCAGATTGCCATGGCGGTCGATCTGCGCGCCGCCCATGAACCCGACATCGACATAGCCGCGCTGAAGCAACAGCAACACATCGGTGATGCTCAACAGCATATTGGCGCGCCGCGTACAGCGCTGTTCATTGGTCGAGGGCGGCAATTCGCCGGCCACCACGAAGGGACCCAGCGTACCGCCCTCGAACAGGATCGTCAGCCCGGCGGCGTGGGTGCGCTGGGCCAGCACGGCGGCCAGCAGTGGGATGCCGACGCCGGCGAAGGCGGTCTGGCCGTCCACCAGAATCCGGCCGCTCATCACCGCCAGAAGTTCCGAGGCGGTATAATCCAACGGCTCAGTCATTATAGATACTCCGGCCCCGGCGGCTCGCATCGAGCAGGTCCGCCATGCCCAGCAGGCTAAGAAATTCGGCCCAATCGGCCGGGCCGTAGATATATTTTTCCAGATACGCGGCGATCCCGGCTTCGGCCTCGGGTTTCATGCGACCGGCGTACCAATCCATGTGATCGAAAAACGGTTCGTAGACGCCGTAACATTCATGCGGCGCGCTGCCATACGGCACCTCGACGACGGCATCGACGGCGATGAAGGGGATTTTGGTTTGGTCCGGCGCGCGGCGAATCTGATCGTTGGACACGATCCGTTCGGTCGTCAAAATGACCCGGTTTGCGGCCATCGCGATGTCGATATCCATGAATTCCAGCCCGTCGATCTGGGCGTTGCCATAGGCGTCGCAGCGCTGCACATGGATCAATGCGATATCGGGATTGAGGGCCGGCACCAGGACCACGCGCTCGCCGGTAAAGGGGCACTCCATTTCGTGGATATTGTCCAGTTGTCCGGCAACGTCCGAGCCCATCATCGCCCGCATCGGCAAAAACGGTACGCCCATCGCGCCGGCGCGGTAGCGCAGACCGATCGCCATGTGGCTCCATTCTTCGAACCTAGCGCGCTTCGATTCGGTATAAGCGCGCATGATCCGGGAGATGCCCCACACGATCCCCTGGCTGAACCAACTGGTTAGGATATGCTCGCTAACCCCTGATGCGAATAGCAATTCACCTTCCGATGACGTGATGCTGCGCGAACAATGCAGGCCCGATTTGCGCGCCCGGATCAGCGCCCAGATCATCGCAAACGGCGTGCGCGACATCGTGCAACCGCCAATCGCGACATGATCGCCATCGCTCACCAGTGCCGCTGCTTCTTCCAGCGACATGACTTTTTCGCGCAGGCTGCGGTCGCGCGCCTGGGTATCGGCGCGCAGTTTCAAATAGGGTTTTTGGGTTATTTCTCTGTCGGACATAATCGTTTTATCCAGGCCGGTTGACGCCGGTGCGGCGATTGAATTCTTCGATCAAGGCGTCCCAGAGCGGCAGTTGTTCCTGTAACTTTCGCCAAAAATTCTGGTCGTGGCGGCGCTCGAAATCGGCCAGCGAAACCCCCTGTTGTTCGACCCAGGTGTAGTACCCCAGATTGAAAATGCGCCGCCGTTCGGCCTGCGTCGCTTCCAGCATGTGATCGACGCTCAAGGCCAGAACGTGGCGGGCATAGACCTCGCCGGCATTGACCGCATCGAACCCATCGGGGAAGGCGGATTTTTCCATCGCCATTCGTTCGCTGACATAAAGATCGGCGCTGTCGGTCGCCACGGTAAAGATGGCGTCGTTTTCGCCCAGCCCCAGCAGCCGCGCGGTCTTGATCGCGGCCAGCACATTGGCGATGCCGGACAGGCCAAGGAGCCCGAGCCCCGCCACCAGGGCCGGGTCGAGCCGCTGCCGGTCGACCAGATAGCGCCGTCCGGCCGGCGTATTGAACAGCACGTTCAGGCTGTCGCAGCTTTGATCGGAAACCCCGGCGACAACATCGGTGTTCATGACGTTCTGGATCAACGGAATATGCTTGTCGCCGATGCCCTGAATATTGTGTTCGCCATAACCGTTATGCAGCATGGTCGGGCATTCGACCGGCTCGACGGCGACGATTTTGGCCCCCTGCGCGCGTTTCAGATAATCCCCCGCCCCCAGCGTTCCCGCGGACCCGGTCCCCGCAACGAAGGCGGCCAAAGCCAGGTCCGGGTTGGCCGCCGACAGCGTCTGGAACACTTTTTCCAAGGCCCGCCCGGTGCATTGATAATGCACCAGATAATTGGCGAATTCCGAAAACTGGTTGAGGATCACATTGGCCGGGTCGGCTTCGAGTTCGGCGCATTTGTCGTAGATTTCCTTGACGTTGCTCTCCGACCCCGGCGTGCGCACGATGTCTTCGGGTGCGCCGGCCCAGTCCTCCAGCCAGTCGAACCGCTCGCGGCTCATCCCTTCGGGTAGGACCGCAACCCCGCGGCAGCCCAGTATCCGCGATACCGCAATCCCGCCCCGGCAATAATTCCCGGTCGAGGGCCAGACCGCGCGCTGGGCGGCCGGATCGAACCGCCCGGTCACCAGCCGGGCGGCGAGGCAGGCATAGGCGGGCAGCACCTTGTGCGCGCCGATCATCGGAAAGCGGTCGCCCAGCACCACGACGATCGGCGCCGTGACCCCGGTGAAGGATTGGTCGAGCACGATATGGCCGGGGGTATCGGTCAGGCCCGTGCGGGCCTCGTCATTGTGCCAGTGAATGCGGAACAGATTGGCTGGATGGGCGGCGTCGGGCGCAAATCCA
>PTKA01000218.1 GCA_002937525.1 Alphaproteobacteria bacterium MarineAlpha10_Bin3 | reverse complement strand
AGAACACCGCTTGAACCCATTTTAACCGGCCCATCGACCGGATTCCCGAAAAGGGACGCAATTTTCGGAGAGGCCGCCAGGGAGGAAAATCAGATGTCCAAGATCTTTGCCAGTATCGTTTCCGCCGGCATGATTCTCATGCTCGCATCAACGCCGGTCCGGTCCGAGGAATGGATCATGGCGAGCGGCTATGCCGACAGCAATTTCCATACCAAAAACATTCGGATGTTCATCAAGGAAATCGAGGAAGGCACCAGCGGCGGCCTTAAAATCGCCCTGAACCCGAATGACACGCTGATCAAGCTCGACGCCATCAAGCGCTCGCTTCAGGCCGGTCAGATTCCGATCGGCGAGATGCGGCTGGGCGTCTATGGCAACGAGGATCCGATGTATATCCTCGCCGGGCTGCCCTTCATCGCCCCGAACTATGCGACGGCGTGGCTGCTCAAGGATATGCAGAAGCCCTATTTCGACAAGCTGTTCGCTGAGAAAGGGCTGAAGATCCTGTACTACGCGCCGTGGCCGGGCCAGGGCTTCTATACCAAGTTCCCGGTCAAATCCACGGGCGACTTCAAGGGCAAGAAACTGCGCATCTATTCCACCGCGACGCAGAAGATGGGCCAGATGTTGGGTTTCAACGCGACGATCCTGCCCTTCGCCGAGATCCCCCAGGCGTTCTCCACCGGCCTGATCGAGGCGCTCTTCACGAGCCCGCAGACCGGCATCGACATTCAGGCATGGGACAACACCAGTAACTTCACCTATGCCGGCGCGATCTTTTCCAAGAACAACGTCGTCGTGAACCTGAAGGCTTGGAACAAGCTCGACGCCACGACGCGGGCCGTCGTTTTGAAGGCCGCCGCGCGGGCTGAACAGCGCGGCTGGGAAATGTCGGCGGCGACCACCAAAGCGCAGATAAAAATCCTCCAAAAGAACGGGATGACGACGGCCAACGCGCCGGATCAGGTGATTTCCGAAATGAAAAAAATCGGCGAGGCCATGATGGCGGATTGGAAGAAGCAGGCCAGCCCCGAGGCTGTCGCAATCCTGAATCGTTACCTGGCCCTCACCCAGTAACGATAACGATCGCTAAATCGCGGTCCGCTCCAGCGGGGCGGGCCGCGAAGATTGCCCCATACCAAAGGGCGTTAGCGTCCCACGGAACCAAATCATGTTGCGATCCCTTTTAGATGGGCTGTATCGCCTGAGCGGCTACCTTGCCGGTTTTTTTCTCGCCGCCATCGGCGCGTTGATCGTCGCCCAGATCGTCGGCCGGTTTATCGGCGTCGCCATCGACGCGATCGAGGTCTCCGGCTTCTGCATGGCGGCATCGACATTCTTCGGCCTCGCTTCGGCGTTCAAGCATGGCACGCATATTCGAGTGAATTTGCTGATCCGCCGTTTTTCAGGCACGCCGAGGAAAACCGCCGAGCTTTGGTGTACCGGCATTGGCGCCTTGGCCGCCGGCTATTTTTCGTATCAGGCCATTGCCATGGTTTGGGACACCTTTAGCTTCGGCGACATGACCAAGGGCCTGATCATCATGGCGTTGTGGATTCCGCAATTGGCGATGGCGACGGGCGCCGTGATCCTGACGCTGGCATTGGCGGACGAATTCGTATCGGTGCTGCGCGGGCGGGAACCGAGCTATGTGAGCGCGGACCCAATGAACCAGGTGGGCGAGCAACTCTAATGGACCCCGGTTTAATCACCATAATCCTGTTCGGTTTCATGCTGGCCTTGCTCGCGTCGGGCCTGTGGATCGCTATTTCGCTGATGGCCGTCGGGTTCCTCGCGCTTGAAGTATTTTCCTCCGCGCCGGCCGGCTCCCTCCTGGCGACAACGGTCTGGGACGCCAGTTGGAACTGGGCGTTGACGGCATTGCCGCTGTTCATCTGGATGGGGGAAATTCTGTTCCGGTCGCGCCTGTCGGCCGATATGTTCAACGGGCTGGCGCCCTGGCTAAGCTGGCTTCCCGGCCGGTTGCTGCATGTCAATATCGTCGGCTGCGGCGTGATGGCGGCGGTTGCCGGCTCGTCCGCGGTCACCTGCGCGACGGTGGCGCGCATGAGCATCCCGGAACTCCGCAAGCGCGGTTACGACGAGAGTCTCAGCATCGGAACCCTGGCCGGATCGGGGACGCTGGGCCTGCTGATCCCGCCCTCGATCATGCTGATCGTCTATGGCGTCATCGCGCAGGTATCGATCTCGCGCCTGTTCATGGCCGGCGTGTTTCCGGGCATCCTGCTGATCAGTCTCTTCATGGCCTATGTCATGATCTGGTCGCTGATTTATCCCGGCAAGACGCCAAAGAGCGATATCAGCCTGACCAGAGCCGATCTGGCCTTCCTGGCGTTGGAAGTCGTATTGATCGCCATGCTATGGGCGTTCGCGGGGTCGCTCGCCGATCTGGCGCTTTGGATGTCCAAGGGGATCGCCGCCGGCAATCCGGAATTCGACGACGATTCGATTACCGGCGGCACGGTGGTTTTCGTGCTGGGATTGGCCGGGACCATCGCGCTGGCGCAGATATCCACGCGCACCAAACTGCTGGTTCCGGTGCTTTGCCTGATTACCGCCGTGCTGGGTTCGATCTATGGTGGCGTCGCCACCCCGACCGAGGCGGCGACCATCGGCGTGATCGGCGCCCTGGTCTTGGCGGCAGCCTCGGGATCGCTCAATTGGCAGACATTCGTCGATAGTTTGATGGGCGCCATGCGAACGGCCTGCATGATCAGTTTCATACTGGTCGGCGCCGCCTTCCTCTCGATCGCGATGGGCTTCACGGGCATCCCCCGCGCGCTCGCCACCTTGGTGGAGAACATGAACCTGTCGCCCTATATGCTGCTGGCGGCGCTGACCTTGCTGTACATCGTGCTTGGCTGCTTCCTCGACGGCGTATCGATGATGGTGGTGAGCGCCTCGGTGGTGCTGCCGATGGTGCAGAATGCCGGCATCGATTTGCTCTGGTTCGGCATCTATATCGTCGTCGTGGTCGAGATGGCGCAGATCACGCCGCCGGTGGGATTCAACCTGTTCGTCCTGCAAAGCATGACCGGACGCGACATCATGCAAGTGACCCGGGCCGCGATGCCGTTCTTTGGCCTGATGCTGCTTGGCATCGTCATCCTCACCGCCTTCCCCTCGATCGCTACGTTCCTGCCGAATTTGATGGTCGGCCGGTGATCGGCCGCCACTCGGGAAGGCTCATGCGCGCGCGCCAGTGATGGGCGATATCCCTGCGCCGCGCGAACCAGGCCCCGCCGGTCTCCTGGACATGGTCCAGGAACCGTTCCAGCCCGGCGATCCGTCCGGGGCGTCCGATCAGGCGCAGATGCAGTCCGACCGACATCATGGCCGGCCGCCGGTCCCCCTCGCGCCATAGCGCGTCATAGGCGTCGATGCAGTAGCGGGCGAAATCCTCGGCATGGACGAACAGGCCGCCACCCTGAAAGCGCATGTCGTTGGTATCGAACGAATAGGGCAGCACGACATGATCATGGCCATCGACATCCACGATATAGGGCAGATCGTCGTCATAGGCGTCTGAATCGTACAAGAAGCCGCCTTCCTCGACCAACAGGCGGCGCGTGTTGACGGAAGACGCGTTTCGGGTATGCCAGCCGATGGGGCGCACGCCCGATGCGTGCTGGATCGCGGCCACGGATTTGGCGATCAGCCGCCGCTCGTCATCTTCCGCCATGCCAGCCAGGCTCTCCCAGCGATAGCCATGGCACGAGATTTCGTGATCGCGGGCCAGGATATCCTCGGCCAGCCAGGGCGAACGCGCCAGCGACCGGGCGCAGGCGTTGACCGTCACCGGGACGCCGAAGCGTTCCAGCACCCGCATGATCCGCCAATAGCCGGCGCGCGTACCGTAGCCGAAATGCGATTCGAGACACGGGTCCGGCGCGCCCACGATCTCGTGGACAACGTCGTAAACCGCCTCGTTGCGTTCATCGCCATCGGCGATCGAAAGCTCGGCGCCTTCCTCGACATTGACCACCAGGGACACCGCGACGCGCGCCTCCGCTGGCCATCTCGCATGCGGCGGCTGGCTACCATAGCCAATAAAATCACGACGGTCTTCGGTTGACTGGTTCATGACACGCTCCAATCCAGTACAGTGCTTTGGTCTTGCCCGTGTTTAGTAGAGAGACGTTGGCTCAGTTTCGGCCATAATGGCCTCGAATGCGATCGGCGATTGATAGCCGAGCGCGGAGTGGCGTC
>PTKA01000217.1 GCA_002937525.1 Alphaproteobacteria bacterium MarineAlpha10_Bin3 | reverse complement strand
TACAGCGCAGCGACTGGGCGAAAACATCGCCGCCGACCGGGTCGTAGATCGCGTTGGCGCCAATGCCGCCGGTAAGGTCCAGCACCGCCTCGCGGAACGGCGCCTCTCGGGTGTTGATGACATGGTCGGCGCCATGCGCCGTGGCGAAGGCTGCTTTTTGCGCCGAACCGACGGTGGCGATCACGGTGGCGCCGAGGATCTTGCCGATTTCCACCGCCGCCATGCCGACGCCGCCGGCCGCACCATGCACCAGCAAGGTTTCCCCGGCCTGCAGCCGCAGCAGATGCGGCCACCTCAAGGCGGCGTAGGAGGTCGAATAGGAATTGGTAAAACAGATCGCGCGGTGAAATTCCAGGCTATCGGGGATCGCATAAGTATTGACCGCATGGGCGACCGCCTCCTGCGCAAGTCCGCCCCAGTCCAGGATGCACGCGACCCGGTCGCCGGTCTTGAAGGCGCCCACATCGCCGGCAATCTCGGTCACGATCCCGGCGGCTTCGGTTCCCGGCACGAAAGGCAGCGGCGGCTTGCGCTGATAGCGGCCGGCGACCACAAGGCTGGTCGCGAAGCTGATGCCGGCGGCCTGGGTTTTGATGCGCAACTGCCCGTTTTCCAGGGCCGGTCGCGGGCAGTCCTCGATCACGAGGTTCTCGAATTCGGTCCATTGGGTTACCAGCACGCCGCGCATCAGCCGATATCCAGCGGCCAGATCGGCCGGCGCAAATTCTTGAAGGGAAATTTTTTCGGATCGGGCGAGGTGATGCCCGCCGCATCGACCAGCGTGACTTCGCGCGCCATCGGGCCGTAGGCGGCGCGGAAATGATGCGCCAATTTGACCGCGACGACCGATTTTTCTTCCGGCGTCACCCCGAAATGGACCAGGAACATCCGGTCGTAGGGTTGAAAGCGGTTGGAGATTACCACCGTCTCGACGCCGCCGATCTGCAGCAGCGCGCTGGGCCCCATCGCCGCCGCCATGCCGCGCATCATCGGTCCCTCGAAGGTGAATTTTCCCTCGGCCGAAACGTGTTTTACCATCCCCGTCATCTGAAAGGATGGCGTGACCGTGGGATCGAACTTGCCGCCAAGCGGCATGGTCAGTTCGGCCCCAACCCCGGCTTGCACCGCGGCCCGGGCGGCTTCGGGATAGCAGATCACCGCAAAGGCGGCGTTCTTCAATCCGCCCTCGACCATCGCTTGCAACAAAGCCGGGCTGTCGCCATAGCTGCCGCCGCCCGGATTATCGCTGAAATCGCCCAGCACGAACGGGCCGTTGCCGGGACCGGCGGCCTTGATCCGGGCCAATGCCGCGCTGGGCGAAAGATGGCCGATGGTGCGCTCATGGCGCGTGTCCCAGCCGAACTGGACGATGTTGTCGGCGATGTCGCGCGCCCGGCCGGGTCGTCCGTCATGGCTGACCGTAACGCTGGGCCCGGCATCGGCGATATCGGCCCAGGGGAAGCCCGCATTGACCGAAACCGCGAGGATGCCGTCTTCGGCTTCGAAGGCGCGGGCGCGGCGCAGCGCCTCGTTCATCGGGCCGTCATGGGTGGTGCGGCCATGATCGAAACCGTCGAGCTGTTCGCGCCGCCCGATCACGGTTCGCGCGCGGCCGATCTCGCCGTTCATCATCCGCCTGGCCAGACCGGCCATCTGTTTGCCGCGCTCATACATGTCGATATGCGGGTAGGTCCAATAGCTAATCAGGGCGCTGGCGTTATCGGCCAGCAGCCGGGTCGCGTTGGCGTGCAGATCGAGCGTCGCCAGCACCGGCGTGTCCGGGCCGACGCGCTGGCGCACCGCCGCGACCAGCTCGCCTTCGGCATCCTCGCAGGTTTGCGTCACCATGGCGCCGTGCAAGGACAGGCAGATTGCATCGAAAGGGCCGTCTTTTTCCAGCGCGTTCAGAACGCTGGATTTCAAATAGGACCAACTTTGCGCGCTCACCCGCCCCGAAGGGGTCGCATCGGCGGCAATCGGTGCGACCAGATCCCAGCCCTCTTGGTTCGCGACATCCAGGACTCCGGCGATTTCGTTGTTGGTGCCCTTCAGCGCCGGCAGCACCGCGCCGCCTTCAAGGAAGACCCGCGCACGGTACGAATCCAGCGTCGTCGGCAGGATGCTGAAAGTATTGGTTTCGTGCTTGATCTGGGCGGTCAGTACGCGCCGGGTCATGATTGCAGGGCCTTCGGGTCGGGTATCGGCCGCTTTGTTGCCGGAATCGTCTGGAGGATTTTTTCCAGCGCCGCGGCCACGCCCAAGGTGAAGCGGTCGGCATGGCGCCGTGGCCCGACAACCTGCATCCCCATCGGCGTGCCGGTATGGTCGAGACCCAGCGGCAGCATCGTCACCGGATGCCCGGTCAGCGTGATCGCCGAGGCGACGCCGAGCCATTCGACGTAATTGGCGGTCTTCTGGCCGTTGATTTCATCGCAAAACAACTGTTCGAGCGGAAACGGCGGCACCGAATTTCCGGGGCACAGCAGTATATCGGCATCCGCGAAGAAGCGTTGCAGGTCGCGGAAAATGCGGGTCTGTTCGGCATTCGCCCAGGCGATCTGTTCCGCCGTCATCTCCAGCGCGGCTTCATAATTGCTCAGCACGTTGGGGCCGAGCCGGTCGCGCTGGTTGGCGTAGCGATCGGCGTGGGCGGCCAGGAAATGCACGCCGCGAATATACCAGAAGGCGTCCAGCGCGTGGGTCATGGCGGGGTCGCGCTGCTCGCAACTCGCAAAACTGGATGCGATCAGGCCGATCCGTTCCTCGAACAGGCGGGCGATACCGTTATCGACCGGCATACAGCCAAGGTCGGTCGACCAGGCGACTCGCAAACTGCTCAGATCGACCGGTTCGATGACGCCCAGCGCCGCCGCATCGACCGGTCCCGCCAGCGGGTCGCAGCAATCGTTCGCCGCCATGACCGACAGCATCAGCGCGCAATCACCGATGTTGCGCGCCATCGGTCCCTGTACGCCGTAAGTTGATAAGCCGATGCCGCGCATGTCGGAGGGTACCAGCCCCGGCGTGCCGCGATGCGAGACAATGCCGCAAAACGACGCCGGGGTGCGCAGGCTGCCGCCGGTGTCGGAGCCGGTGCAAAGCGGCGCCATGCCGGTCGCCAGCGCCACCGCCGAGCCGCCGGACGAACCGCCGCAGATGCGTTTGGGGTCGAACGGGTTGCCGGTCGCCCCGAAGACCTGGTTGGTGGTATTCGCCCCGGCGCCGAATTCCGGCGTGTTGGTCTTGCCGATGACGATGGCGCCGGCGGCGCGCAGCACGGCGATGATGCGCTCGTCCGTATCCGGCACGTTATCGGCGTAGAGCGGCGATCCGTAGGTCGTGCGCACGCCCTGGGTCACGTTGAGGTCCTTGACGCCCAGCGGCAGCCCGTGCAGCGCGCCCAGCGCGTCGCCGCGCATCACCGCGTCCTCGGCGGCGCTGGCCTCGCTACGGGCGCGCTCGAAACAGCGCGTCACCATCGCGTTCAGCGCGCCGTCCACCGCCTCGATGCGCCCGATGCAGGATTCGACAAGCTCGACCGGCGACAGGGCCTTGCGGCCGATCTGGCGGCGCGCCTCGCAGGCGGATAGATCGCAGGGTTCGCTCATCGGCTTGTCCTTATTTCGCGCGCAGTTTTTCCAGATCCGGCAGCGGGCGGGCGAGCCGCGCGTCGCCGGCAAACACGCCTTCCAGCGCCCTGGCGACGCCCAGAATGAAGCTGTCGCCATGCATCGGCCCGACGATCTGCAAGCCGAACGGCATCCCGGTGTGGTCCAGCCCGCAGGGCATGGCCAGGCACGGGTTCCCGGTCAGGGTCAGGGCCGACGTCAAGGCCGATGCGTGCATGTAGTTGCGCATCGGCTGGCCATTGATTTCGGTGATATTGCGTTGTTCGACGCCGGTCGGGACGACCGGCTGGCCGGGCGTGATCAAAATGTCGTAGCGGTCGAACAGCGTTTGAAAATCCCGGTACAGCGTGACATGTTCGCGGTTGGCCCAACCGATTTCCGCCGCGCTCATTTCAAGCGCCGCTTCCATATTGGCGACGATGTTGGGGCCCAGCATGTCCTTGTGTTCGCGGTAACGTTCGCCATGAGAGGCCAGGAACACCACGCCGCGCAGTATCCAGAACACGTCGAGCGCGCTTGCCATGCCGGGGTCGTGGGTTTCGCAAAGCCCGAACGCCGATTGAACCGCCGCCAGCCGTTCGGCGAATATCCGCCGCACCCCGTTATCGACCGGCACCCA
>PTKA01000216.1 GCA_002937525.1 Alphaproteobacteria bacterium MarineAlpha10_Bin3 | reverse complement strand
AGCCGGTCGGCATAGGGCATCAGGACGGTTGCGGTGGCGCCGCGGGTGCGCGCCAACGCCACCGACAAGGCGGCGCCCAGTGCTGGCGCGCTGTCGCATGGCCGGGCCGCGCCCAGGGCTGCGTCCAGCACTTCGGCGGCGCCCGCGCGCACAGCACCTGCGTCCAGCCCGGCGATCAGCGCCGGCAACATGCCGACCAGCGACAGCACCGTATAGCGCCCGCCCAGTGCTGGATCGTGATCCAGTATCTGGATGCCATGCCGGGCCGCAAGGCGGCGCAGCGGGTTGTCGGCCGGGGCCGCGATCGCCGTCAGCCGGCCGGCCGGCGTGGCCCCGCCGGCTTGCAGCCAGACCAGGCAGCACAAGGTCTGAATCAGGGTTTCCGCCGTGCCGCCGGATTTCGATATCGCCAGCACCCCGGTCCGCATCGGGTCGAGCCGCGCGAACAGCGCGTCAAAGCCATGCGGATCGACGTTATCCATGAAATGCAGCCGCGGCGTGCCGGGCGGCGGCCCCCAGCCGGCATCGCACAGGGCGTACAGACAGCGCCCGCCAAGGCTCGATCCGCCGGTCCCAAGGACGATGACATCGTCGAATTCTTCGCGGTAGCGCGCCGCCAGCGGCACCAGTGCCAGAAGGTCTTCGCTGGCGCCGGGCAGCGCCAGCAGCGGCAATCCTCCGTCGCGCCGCCAGGCCCGCAACCGGTCCAGCGTCGGCGCGGTTTGCGCCACCGCCGCATCGAGCGTTGCGGCATCGAGTCCGGTCGGACCGATGGCGTCGGCGAGGCAGTTTTCGATCGATTGGGTATAGGGCATGGGCTGACTATTCTTACCCGCGATTCGCCGCCGCGCAAAGCCTTAGGCGGGCGCGAACCCGGCCAATTCGCGCACCGCCGCGGGGCTATGGCCGGATTGCCGCAGATCGCGGATCGTCCGGTCGCGGTCGCGCTTGGCGTAGCGGCGGCCATGTGCGTCGCGCAACAGGCGGTGATGCCAGTATTCCGGTTCGGGCAGGCCCAGCAAGGCTTGTAAAATCCGGTGAATGTGGGTTGCGTGCAGCAGATCCTCGCCGCGCGTCACCAGGGTTATGCCCTGCGCCGCGTCGTCCAGCGTCACCGCCAGATGATAGCTGGTGGCGACATCCTTGCGCGCCAGCACGACATCGCCGCAGGCGGTCGGATTTACCTCGATTTCGCCCCGTTCCCGGTCCACGAAGCGCAGGTTTCCGGCCCGCGCCGCCGCCGCCTTCATATCCAGGCGCAACGCATAGGGCGACCCCGATGCGATCCGCTGCGCGCGCACCGAAGGCGGCAGCGCCCGGCAGATGCCGCGATAAAGCGGCCCGTCCGGCCCGTGCGGCGCCAGGGTCGCGCCGGCGGCTTGCGCGCGCAGATCCTTGCGCGTGCAAAAGCACGGATACAGCAACCCATCGCCGTCCAGCACATCCAGTGCGGAACGGTAATCGGCCATATGCGCCGACTGCCGGCGCACCGGCGTCTCCCAGCGCAGGCCGAGCCAGCCGAGGTCTTCCAGGATCGCTGCTTCGAATTCCGGCCGGCACCGCCCCCGGTCGATATCCTCGATCCGCAGCAAAAATCGCCCGCCCTTTGCCGCGGCGGCGCTAAACAGCGCGCTATAGACATGGCCGATATGCAACCGGCCGGTCGGGCTGGGCGCAAAGCGGGTCACCGGCGCGGGCGAGGAGGAGACGATTTTCAGCACGATACTGGCGGTATCGCGCAAAGGCGGTTGTGTCAATCCACCGGCATTGCGCGCGCGGCGGTCAATTTTGGCTATGCAGGAGCGTGAATTTGGTGGTTAGCTGGGGCATATCCATAGATAAAATGCGGGAATAGAGGCATGAAAATTGGCATGGATTTGAGCGTTCTGGCGCAGCCGGGGCGGTCCGACGCGGCGGTGCTGGCCGAACATCTGGCGCTGGGCGATCTGGCGGAACCGCTTGGTTTCGATTCGCTGTTCGGGCTGGAACATCATTTCACCGGTTATTCCATGTCGCCGCACCCGCTGCAATTACTCAGCTATTTCGCGGGCCGGACCAAGCGGATCACGCTGGGCACCTGCGTCATCGTGCTGCCCTGGCACGACCCGATCCGGGTCGCCGAGCAGATCGCCTATCTTGACCTGCTGTGCGGCGGCCGCTGCCTGTTCGGGTTCGGGCGGGGTGCGGCCAGCGTCGAATATGCCGGGTTCCGGGTGCCGATGGAAGAAGCCCGCCCGCGTTTCGCCGAATCGGCCCAGCTTATCACCAAGGCGTTGCGCGACGAGGAATTCGAGTGGGACGGCGAATATTTCCAGATCCCGAAAATGTCGATCCGCCCCCGGCCCATGTCGCACCCCGAACGCCGGTTCTACGCGTCCTCGGTCAGCCCCGAATCGGCCGAGATCATGGCCAAGATCGGCTTCGGCATGATGGTCATCATGCAAAACGAATGGGTCAAGGCGGCCGCCGACATCCAGAAATTCCGCGACATCGCCATCAGCGTTGGCCATGCGCCGCGCCCGCCGATCATCCTCACCAATGTCTCCGTCGCCGAGAGCCGCGACGAGGCCAAGGACCGCGCGATGCAATATCTCGGCGCGAAATGGGATTCGATCGACGCGCATTACAAATTTTCCGACGGCCATCTCGGCAAGATCAAGGGCTACGAATCATACGGCAGGATGGCCAAGACCTATTCCAAGCTAAAGGACGTGGAAGCGCGCCAGAAGATGACCGATTTCTACGTCAAGATTCAGATCGTCGGCACGCCGGACGACTGCATTCAGCAGCTGGCCGAATTGCAAAACCTGACCGGCAGCGACCACATGGTCTGCGATTTTTCCTATGGCGGCATGCCGCATGAAGACGGCGTCCTGAACATGCGCCTGTTCGCCGACCGCGTGCTGCCGGTCATCCAGCACGATACCGCTTTCAAGGGAACGGTCAATATCCCTGGGCTGGAAGGCAAACAGGAAGCCGACGTCTTCGCACCGGCGTAACGCCCGCTGGGCAAGTTACGATTTGTCTTTGGGATACGGAATACCTTCGAAAGGAAAAAGCCAGCCGATTTTTCCTAGACGTGCCGCATTTTCGACAAATCATACGACGTGTGATCATATCGATTCATCACGTCGGTCCAAAACCGGCGCCGCAGTTCCCACACGCCGATCAGTTTGGCGAGGTTCTTTGCGGCGTTGGATGAGAATTTGGCGGCGACGGCGGCGATGAGGGCCCGGTTGGACGCTTGTTGCAGTTGATCCTTGTTCGATTCGGCGAAGGCGCGGACGGCTTTTTCATCGCCGGTGTCGATGCCGGATCGGGCGATGGCCTTGCGGAGGCTCTCCTGAATGCTGTTGCCAAAGGCGATTCCGGCTTCGGCCATGCCAAACGCCTTGCCGGCCACTTTGGCGGCGACCCTCACCCTGGGATCCCGGGACACTTTCTGCGCCACATGCGCGCTGGCGGCGCCCGCCGCCGCGATCCCCGCGCCCATGGTCCTAACGATACCGCGTGCCGAGCGTTCCGCCGATTCCCGACGCGCGTCGCTTCGCCTGTCGATCTCACGATGGGGTGCGCGGGGCAGCGCGGCATAAACCGCGCCGGCCTCGGCGACGCGTCGCGCCTGCGCCCGTATCTGCGCCTCGATGCCGGCGATATTACGCTCGAATACGCCGGTCGGCGCACCGTTCGCGCGTGCTTCGGCCAGCTTGCTCAAATTTCCTTCCCGGTTCCCGATCATTTTGAACAGCCTACCGGCGTGCCCATCGCGCAGGCGCTCGGAGCCGAACACCTCGGTCCACTCATCGAAGGGCAGGTTGCTGGTCAGCAGGGCGCCTGACATCGTCGAAGCCATCCTCGCCGGACGTCAGCCGATTGAACTGACGGCCGAGCGTTTCAGGCGGATCGGTGCGCTACCCCTCGAATGGGACCGGCAGCGCCGCCTTCTTGGCTTTCCCGCCTGACCAGACTGCCTGGAACCCGTCATTGGCAATCTCAAGATCGGGACATGAATTACGCCGACAGAGACGGTCGGGCGTATCGGCGGGGAAGCTTGATTAAATGCCGTCTCCGCACGGTCGGGGTTCCCCGAAAACGGCGGTAACCCGGCGGTTCCGGCGCCGCCATGGTCGGGTGTCTCTCGTGCCGAGAGTGGGTGGTGGTGGGCACAGTCTGGAGCGAACCCGTCTCTGACCAAATTCCCTGATAACGCCTGATTTACAGGGAAATTTTGCGTATTAACTGGGAAAGCGA
>PTKA01000215.1 GCA_002937525.1 Alphaproteobacteria bacterium MarineAlpha10_Bin3 | reverse complement strand
GACCCAGCATCTCAATTATTGCAGCTAAGGCAATGGGTTAGAATGTACTTGAACTAGTTATCTGGGTCAGCCCCAAATGAATAAAGGCGGCATTTGCAAAAAAATCCGCCCCGATGCGCCTTGAGGCGCGCACCCCCTTGCCATCGACCCGTCCTTCGCGCCACTGTGCCGGGAAACTTGTCTTGCAAGGAAACATCGACATGGCGCAAATCGATCCGCCGAAATCGCCGCTGGCGGTCTATCGCGACAATGGCGCGAAGGGCGAGCTAGCCTATCAGGTCTGTCGCGACGACGGAAGCGTGCTGTCGAGCCAGTGTACGGTCATTCTGGGGGCGGGTGCGACGCTGTGACGATTTCAGGCAAGCATCTGCTCACCTTCGCGGTGATCGCCGATACCCATATGAACCAGTCGGAGGATTATTCGTCGTCGCCCTATCCGGCCAACGCGCTGGCCAATGCGCGGACCCGGCGGGTGGTCGCCGAACTCAACCAGCGCGACCTCGCCTTCATCGTGCATCTGGGCGATCTGGTCAATCCGGTGCCCGAACTGCCGACCTATGAGGACGCCGCCAATCACTTCAAACACCAGATGGCGGCCCTGAAAGCGCCCTTGTATCTGGTGCCGGGCAATCACGATGTTGGCGACAAGCCGGTGTCCTGGATGCCGGCGGGGCGGGTCAATGACGACCATCTGGCGCTCTATGAAAGCCATTTCGGGCGGCATTATTTCACCTTCGATCATGGCGATCTGCATTTCGTTATCGTCAATGCGCAGATCGTCAATTCCGGGCTGGCGGCCGAAGCGGCCCAGCGCGACTGGCTCGAAGCCGACCTTGAAGCGAGCGCCGGCAAGCGGACCTTCATCTGCATCCACTATCCGCCCTTTGTCTCGAACCGCGACGAGCGCAGCTCGTATGACAATATCGACGAACCGGGCCGGACCTGGCTGGTGGAATTGATCGAAAAGCACAAGCCCGAAGCGATGTTCTGCGGCCATGTGCATAATTTCTGGTATGATCGGCTGGGCCAGACCGAGACCTATATCCTGCCTTCGACCGCCTTCGTGCGCCATGATTACGCCGAATTCTACCGCATCGGGCCGGGCGACCAGCATGGCCGCAACGATGGCGCGAAGCTGGGCTATTTCATCGTCCGGTTATACGAACACGGTCATGTGGCGGAAAATTTCCGCAGCTATGGCCGCCTTCTGGCGCAAGGCGAAACCTTGCCGCCGCCGGCGCAAGCGGTGCGCCGCCTGCATAGCAAGGAAGCCGGCATCGACTGGCTCGGGCTCGACATGCGCCAGCCCTGGGCGGAGGAGCTGGAAATCACCCCGTCGGGCGCGGTGGACGAATTCGAGCGCAAACTGGCGCGCAACGACTACCCGGTCCTGGCGCTATGGGAAATGGGTTTGCGCCGGCTGCGAATACCGGTCCAGGATCTAGTCAATCCCCGGATCCGCCGCCGCATCACGGTCTTGCAGGCGGCCGGGCACCTCTTTCAGGTGCATTGCTATGGCGTGCCCCAGGGCGAAGACGCGCTGGCCTTGCGAGCCCATGCCGGGCTGGTCGATGTGCTGGAAGTCGTCATCGGCTGGGACGACGCCGCCGACGCCTTGCGCGGCATCGCGCAGTTGAAGCGCGAAACCGGATTGCAGATTTATCTGTCGCGGGTCAACCGCCGGCACGCCGGCAAGCATGAAGGCGGGCGCTATAATCATCTGATAAGCCATGGTTTCACCCTGAACGAGGCCGACGAGCTGGCCGATTTCTTCGCCGCCAGCCCGGATTGCGACGCCGTTGACGGGCTGATGTTCGCCGTTGCGCGCGATGTGGCCCCGGCGTTGGCGGTACGCGCGGCGGCAGAAATCGCGCGCCGGATCGCCAAAACCGCCTGCCTTTACATCAAGTCGACGTCGGCCAGCCCGGCCGAATCCTTCGAGGACGACCGCGCCAACGCCGCCCGCGTGGCCGAAGCCATTGTTGCTGCCGCCGGAAAGCCGGACGTGAAGATCATCCTCGACACTTTCGCCGATAGCGACCGGGGTTATTTCGTGCGCACCGGCCTGGTTGACCGGCGCTACAACCCCAAGCTCGGCAGCCATGTCGTCGGCAATCTGATCGCCCTGCTGGACGGGGCACGCTGGGTTTTGGCGGAAGAAAGCGTCGCATTAACCGGCATTTCCGGCGACCGGCTGATTCTGCTGCTGCCCGGCGACGGCGTGCCGGCATGGCCCGTTGGGGCGCACTGGGTCGACCTTGCAACCGGTGCGATCCACCGCAAGGCGGACGGGCTGGCGGCGGCGCCGCGCCCCCTGATAGTGAAATTGCCGGCGCCGGCATAGCGTTTTCCGGGGCCGGGATGGTTGCGTTCCGGTATTAGGGCGTGCGGCCATGGCGCGGGCTTGCGCGTCCGGTTGCGCGCATTCATCATGGCGTGGATGACTCAACGGAGGAAAGCATGGCGCGCGATTGGCCCAATGAACTTTACGACCAACTGAAGGCGGGCGGGGTGAGCCAGTTCGCCTATGTTCCCGACGCCGGCCATCAAATCCTGATTGACCGCTCGCTGGCCGATCCCGATGTCCATTCCGTCGCCCTCACGACCGAAGAAGAAGGTGTCGCCTTGCTGGCCGGCGCGCATCTTGGCGGGGCCAAGGGCGTGTTGTTGATGCAGAGCAGCGGCGTCGGCAACTGCATCAATTTTATTTCCTTGATGAAGGGCGGGAATTTTCCATTCCTTACCCTGGTCAGCATGCGCGGCGATTTCGGCGAGGGCAATTCCTGGCAGATACCGATGGGGCAGGCGACCAAGCCGGTGCTGGAAGCGATGGGCGTCACCTGTCTTGCGGTGGAAAGTGCGCCGGACGTCGCCCCGGTGGTCGAAGCGGCGATGACCATGGCCTATCAGTCGCAGATGTGTATCGCCGTCCTGCTCACCCAGCGCCTGATCGGCGCCAAGTCGTTCGCCTAGGGGAATAAAACCATGGCCTTGAAAACTAAGAATATCGGCGGTGGCCGTTCGGCCGGCAAACAGGCCAGCGGGCATCTGGAACGCCGCGCCGCCGTCATTGCATTGCTGGGCGACACCGACGATAACGATTTGCTGTTCGTGACCGGTCTGGCCGGGTCGCGCAGCGACGTGCTGGAAGCGGTCGGCGCGGATTGCAAGCGGGTCTATCCGCTGTCCGGCGCGATGGGGGCGGCGACCTCGATGGCGCTGGGCCTGGCGTTGGCGCAGCCGGATAAGCGGGTCATCTGCGTGACCGGCGACGGTGAGTTACTGATGAATGTCGGCACATTGGCGACGATCAGCATCCTGAACCCGCCGAATCTGGCCATCCTGTGCGTCGATAACGAACATTACGGTGAAACCGGGTTTCAGCGCAGCCATACCGGGCTTGGCGTCGATCTGGCCCGGATTGCCGAAGGGTGTGGCATCCAGGCGGTCCGCACGGTGATCGACGAAGCCGATTTCGACGAAGCCGGCAAGCTTCTGCGGTCCGGCAATGGCGCCGGTTTCGTGTTGCTGAAGGTCGGCGTCAGCGACCCGCCCGGCGTGGCGCGCAACCGCGATGCGGTTCTCAACAAGGCCTGGTTCCGCGAAGCCGTGCTGGGCAAGGCCTGACGCATGCCCCAAATACTGACCGAAATCACCGGCCGCGTGGCGACGATAACGCTGAACCGGCCCGAAGCCATGAATGCGTTTTCCGATGGGATGCGCGAGGCGCTGTTCGACGCGCTGGAAAAATACGCCGCCGACCCGGAGATCGGCTGCATCGTCATCACCGGTGCGGGCAAGGCGTTTTGCGCCGGCGGCGATATCGCCAGCATGGCCGCCATGCAGCGCGACAATGACACCAGCGAATTGCAAACCCGCATCGCGGTGGCGGCGCGGGTCATAAATTTCATGCGCGCCATGCCCAAGCCGGTCATCGCCGCAGTCAACGGGGCGGCGGCATGAATTTGGCGCTGGCCTGCGATTTCCGGCTCAGCAGCGACCGGGCGCTGTTCGCGCAAAGCTTCGTGAAAATCGGTCTGGTTCCCGACTGGGGCGGCTTCAGCTTCCTGCCCCGGCTGGTCGGCACGGCCAAGGCGATGGAACTGATGATGACCGGCGAGCGCGTTCGGGCCAACGAAGCGTTGCGGCTCGGCCTGTTGAACCGGCTATTTGCGGCCGATGAATTTGCCGCCGGTGTTCAGGAATTCGCCGCCAGCCTGGCCGCCGGCCCGCCCGAAGCCCTGGCCGCCATCAAACAGGGCGTTTACCTTGGCGAAC
>PTKA01000214.1 GCA_002937525.1 Alphaproteobacteria bacterium MarineAlpha10_Bin3 | reverse complement strand
TTGCGCCCCTGCGCAGCGTCTCGAACCAGAGCACGAAGGGGCGATAGGCCGGGTCGGCGTCGTACCGGCTCTCCCGGTTGTACAGACTCTCCGCCATAGCTGATCTGCTTATCGGCTCGCGTATGTCAGCGGTCAGCGATCACCGACCAAATCAGCATCTGTCGCAACTGTCCTGTTCTGTCGGTTCGTGGCACACAAAAAGTGGGCCGGATGTTCCAGGGCGGCCCACACCGGGAAACCGCCAGCGCTGGGTGCCCCATTTCGACGCCGCAATGGCCCCGCCCGCGGGTTTCGTTACCGCGTGGGCCGGCGGGTAATCGCGACCATCTCCGTGCCACCAAACGCGGTCTCAGACACAGTCAGCCCGGCACCCGCGTCCAGTTCCCTCGCACCGGTTGAGGACGAGACCAACTGCCCATGTTGCGCCTCGGTCGGCCTGGCCATCGTCGAGCGCAAATTTTGCATGGATGATCTTGCCGGTATTGGTGTTGTGGATTCGCACTAGTGCCGCATCACCGCGCGCTTCGACCAGCGATTCATCGACCGCGAACGGCCCCATCGCCGACGACATATTGCCGCAATTCGCGCTGTAATCGACTTGGGCATCGCGCACCGAGATTTGGGCGAAGGTGTAATCGATATCGGCGTCGTCATGGCTTGGCGGTCCGACGACGCAGACTTTGCTCAACGACGAGATACCGCCGCCCATGCCGTTCAACTGCCGGCCATTGGGGTCCGGGCTGCCCATCGCGGCCAGAAAAACCGCGTCCCATGCCGCGCGGTCTTCGGGAAGATCGCGTTCATGGAAAACGATGGCGTTGCTGGTGCCGCCGCGAATGAAGGCCGCCGGAATTTTGATCTGTTTCATAATGGTCTACCTTAGCCGCTGGCACCGGCACGAAGATAGCCGTTCGCGAATATCACCGCGTCCGCGCCGCACAACCGCCGCGTCCGGTCCAACGCGGCGTCAAGCGCCCGCAACCGCATCTTACCGAAACGAACGCCCGCTTCCGGCCATAATCCGGCGACCCGCAACGCATTTGCGTCGTGGCGCGAATGTTTCATGTCGATGCGGCCAACGAAACGGTCCCCTTCCAGCAAAGGAAAGACGTAATAGCCGTATTGCCGCTGGACGGCGGGAACGAACACTTCGATCCGGTAGTCGAACCCGAATAGCCGCGCGGCGCGGACGCGGTCCCGGATCATCGGATCGAACGGCGACAGAACGCGCAATATCGGCGGCGGCGGCTCGACCCGCGCCAGCCCGCTTTCCAGCGCGAACACTTCGCGCGATACGGTCCCGTCGGCGCCTTCGACGCGCACCCGCTGCACGCCATTGCCCAAATTTGCCTCGCACCATGCAGCGGCTTCGGCGGCGCCGAGCGAATCCCAGAACCCGGCAATTTCGCGCGGCGACGCAAAGCCCAATCGCGCCAGCGCCGAACGGCACGCCCAGTCGCGCACCGCCTTGTCATCCAGAACGCGGTCCCTATATTCGTGCGGGATTACGCGCGACGCCAGATCGTAGACCTTCTGAAAGCCGTCGCGCCGGGTGACCGCCAACTCCCCGGTACGCCATAGATACTCCAGCGCCGTCTTGCCCGGATGCCAGTTCCACCAGCCCGCCCCCTGACTGGGTCCGTCGCCTACCAGATCGCGCGCCATGAGAGGCCCCGACACGCTGATCCGTTCGCGCACCGCATCGAGCGCCGCCTCGAATCCCGGCTGCCGCCACTTGCGCCAGGCTTTGCGCAAGCGTATCGCCGCCGAACGGAACCGGCTTTGCCAATAGGGATAATAGCGGGTCGGAATGATCGCCGCGTCATGCGTCCAGTTCTCGAACAAAGACCGTTCGTCCTCCAGCAACCGGGTCAGTTGCGCCGGGCGATAGCTCCGGTGGCGCGCATGCAGGATCATGTGATGGGCGCGCGCAACCGTGTTGATCGAATCCACCTGAACAAAGCCGATACGCTCGATTGCGGCCTGCAACGCCGCGTCTAAAAGGGTGTGGTGTACGGGTTCCGACAACCCGTGCAGCGCCATGAACCGATGCCGGGCATCGCGGTTGGAAAGGATCATGTTGGTTTCAAGCCGGTCATCATTGAGCGTTTCATTCTTGCTATACTGGCCGATAATGCGAAGCCTCCTCAACCTTTTGACGCGATGGAAAACACAAGCGCGCTGATATTCGCCGACTTCAACATGACCGCCCTCGCCGCAATCGGCGTCGTCGCGTTTGTCGCCGCGACCGTGGGGGGTCTTGGCGGAACCGGGATATCGTTGATGCTGATCCCGCTGCTGGTCCCCTTGTTCGGGATCAAGTCGGTCATCCCCTTGTTGAGCGTGGCGATGGTTCTGGGCAACGGGTCGCGGGTCTGGGCGTTTTGGCGGAATGTCGACTGGCGCATCGCCTGGCGGTTCTACTTGCCGGCTATTCCGGGACTGGTTGTTGGCGTGACGATTTACGACATGCTGCCGGCGCACGCGCTATACGGCCTGTTGGGCGTATTGCTGATTGTCATGGTGCCGTTGCGCCGCTACATGGATGGTCGCCAATGGCGGTTGAGCGGGCGCGGCCTGTCGGGCGTCGGCGCCGGGTATGGCGTCATTAATGGCTCCATGACGGGAACCGGCGCGATCCTCACCGGAACCTTGCTTGGCGCTGGACTGAATGGCGGCACGCTGATCGGCACCAAGGCGTTGATCGGCCTCGGCCAGGCCGTGGTCAAGATTTCGATGTTTGTTTTTTATGGCTTGATCGACACGAAGCTGGCGCTTGCCGGGCTGATGGTCGGCCTGTGCATGATTCCCGGCGCATTCCTTGCCCGCCGTCTAATCGAACACTTGAACATTCGCCGCCATACCTTTTTTATAGAAGGCATAATCGTGTTTGGTGGTGTCTCGATGCTGTGGCGTTTCATTCAGTAGGGGCGGTCGCCGGCAATCGTCGTGCGGTGCATATGGCGCGCATGGCGTTCGTCGAAAGGCATGGCCTTGTGATTGATGCAGCGATTGTCCCAGAACACGACATCGTGCAGCCGCCAGCGATGCCGGTAGACGAAAGCCGGCTGGGTGAAATGTTCCGACAATGCCGCCACCAAATCGTCGCCTTGCGCCGCCGACAGACCCTCGACCCGCTCGATCGTCGTGAGGCTGAGATAGATCGATTTCCGTCCGGTTTCGGGGTGCGTGCGCAGCAACGGATGCACCGCTTGCGGAATTTCGCTCCACTGCGATTTGGTCATCGTGAATTTGAGGGCTGAATCGGTATTTTCGGCGCTGCGCGAGCCATAGACATAGCGGGCATTGCGGCCCGCCGCCCTGGCTTTCAACGCCGGGTCGAGCGCCGCGCAAGCCGCCGTCATGTTGGCGAACAGGGTATCGCCACCCTCATGCGGAATTTCCAGCGCATATAGCAGCGAGCCAAGACTGGGCTTGGCGTGAAAATTGGAATCCGAATGCCATTCCCGGCCCGCATCCGGCAGCCCGGTATAAGCGCCGCTGCTGTCGCGGCGGTTGGAAACCAGGAGGATTTCTGGATATCCCGGCATCCGGCACGGCACGATCGAATGCAGCTCCAGCGCGCCAAAGCGGCGGCTGAAGGCGATCTGCTGCGCCGGCGTGATAATTTGGTCGCGCAGCACGACCACGCCGAATTCCAGCAGTGCTCGATGAACCGCCTCGTACTGTTCATCGTCTTGCCAGCGCGCCAGATCGGCGCCGACGATCTGCGCCCCCAGGGCGTCGGACAGCGGGGTCACGTCGAGTTTCATGTCCCACCCAGCCGGTCGAGTTCGGCCAGCACCGCGTCGCCCATCTCGATTGTAGACACGCTGCTGGCAACATCGCCGGCGATATCGGTAGTCCGGATGCCGGCCGCCAGCGTGTTCGCGATGGCCGATTCCAGCAATGCCGCGTCGTCGGGGCGCTCGAACGAATAGCGCATCGCCATGGCGAAGCTGAGCATCGTCGCCAGCGGATTGGCGATCCCCTTGCCGGCGATATCGGGCGCACAGCCGTGAATCGGTTCGTAAAACGCATGGCGGCGGCCCTCCTTGTTCGGTGCGCCGAGCGAGGCCGAGGGCAGCATGCCGAGCGACCCGGCGATGACGGCGGCGCAATCCGACATGATATCGCCGAACGTGTTCTCGGTGACGACGACATCGAACTGGCGTGGGTCGCGCACCACCTCCATCATCGCCGCATCCACGTAAAGATGGTGCAGTTCGATATCGGGAAACTCTTCGGCGCCCATTTTGGTAACCTCTTCGCGCCACAATTC
>PTKA01000213.1 GCA_002937525.1 Alphaproteobacteria bacterium MarineAlpha10_Bin3 | reverse complement strand
TCGATGGCGATGAAGCGCTGGCGGCCATCGACGTGCCGGTGATGCACATGACCGCGATCAGCGGCAAGGTTTCCTCCGATACCGATAAATATTCTTCGCCGTCTTCCGCCTTTTTGGGTTCCCCTTCGACGCGGCCGAGATTCAATTGCAACGCCTGGAGGCGCTTGGCGGCGGCGTCCGGCGCGGATTTTCCACCGCTCCAGGCTTCCAGTATTTCCTGCAATTTGTCGGCGTCTTCACCGGCCGCTTCCAGCATTTCCGCCGAGGGGCCGCAAGCTTCGCCAACGGCGACCGCGTCGAACGGGTCTTCTTCGAATTCCGGCAAGGTAAAGACGACCAGATCGCGCTTGGATATCTGCTTTTCGTGGCAGCCAGCGCAACTTTCCTCGAACGGCCGGACCGGGACATTACGCAACGCATTGCTCGCATCGTGACAGGAAATGCACCGTTCCTTCGGCTTGCGGTCGGCGAATTGCTTGTAGGCGAAATATTTGTCGAAATGGGTGACATGGTTGAAGGCGATGGCGGTGCGCCGGCGCGACGGGTAATTTTTTGAAAAATCCGGGTGCCCATTGGAAAAACCGGCGAATTTCACCGCATGGCAGGCATTGCATTGCTGGTCGGCCATTTCGGTGATGTTCGCGTTAGCTCCCTTATGTTCGGCGTGGCACATGACGCATTGCGTCTGCCGCTGGTCAGCGCTTTTCTTGAAGGTTTCGTTATGCGCCGCCGTCGCCGAACCGTCGAATTTATGACATGTTTGGCAGGACTGCGTCAGCGCATTTGGCGACCACGCGGCGCTAACCCATGCCGCCGCATCGCCACCATGCGGCGCATGGCAGGTCGCACAGCCTTTTTCGCCGGTGAACTGCGCATGCCCACTGGTCAGCGCGCCTGGGCTGAGCGAGCTGACCGCGCGCGCGCCGTCGCCGTTAAAGGCGAACGCGCCGATCAACGCCACGACCAGCACCGCCGCCAGCATCGTGAGACGGGCCCGGTAACCGCGCAGCGTCAAGGTCGGTTTGCAAGGCGGGTGTTGATTGCAGCATTGTCCGTCGGGCAGCGGCCCGTTTTCGCAAGACCCGCCGCTTTGCGGCGACCGGCGGCATGCCCAACGGCCGTCATCGAAATAGGGCGAGCATTCGCTGGTGCCGCCGCAACCGCCGGCGTCGTTGGGACCCTGGCCGCACGGCTTGCCCCAAAGGCTGACGCGCCCGCACCGATAGCGGAAGTTCGGCCGTTCATACGGGCTTTTGTCTTGGCGAAATCGGTCCTGATCGGTGATCATAACGCGTACACGTTAACAAGGATGAGATGCCAGACGGCGACCAGTATCACGGCCATCGACAACGGCACATGAACCAGCAACCATTTTTTCAACAGTTCCTGGCACGCAAAGTGTCTGTCAACCTGACATTTGAGGACACCGAGTTCGATGATCTGGTCGAAATAGGTCTTTTCCGCGTCATTCAGATATCGCCGCGCCGCGGATCCCGGGCCACGCAGCCAATGTCCCGCCGCATCGCCCCCCGCGACATGGCTCACCCAGAACCGGGGCCGGGCGAAAAACCAGGCGAGGGTGCCGATATGATGCTGCGCCACGGTATCGCTGCCGGTCTCCTGCGTGCACGCCAATGCAAGCGATTCGACTTTTTCGCGAATTTCGGCCAGTTCGGCCGGAATCCGTTCGAAAATGATTTCGATTTCGATCTGCGCCAGACGGCGCGGCAGGGTACGCGACAGAACGTAGCCGATAATTCCCGTCACGCTGACCAGATAGAACAGCAGCGTCAATATCTGCTCGTACAGGCCGGAGGGCCAGACCGATCCGGCATGCAACCAGAACATGGCAATGGCCAGCACCCCGGCGGCGACATGGAAGGCCAGCCACACGCTGGCCCGGACAATCGGAACCATCGACAACCGCTTGCGGATATTGAAAAGACCGAGCAACAGCATCAGGGCAAACAGCGTGTAGCCGGTGACGATGGCCGGTTCGCCGAGCGCCAGCCAGCTTCGGCGCGCCGACCAGGCCACCAGGACGAACACCACCACCGCTGTCACGCCGAACGACATCAGTGGCAGGAATGTGCGTTGTCGCTGCGCCGGCACTATGGGATCTCCACCAGATTGAGTTCGCGAAAATTCACCCGCCGCAACGCGTCATGCGGACAGGCGCGCACACAGGCCGGGCCACCCGGTTGATCGTCGCAAAAATCGCACTTCGTCGCCTTCTGGATCGGCTTGCCCGAGGACGGGTCGGTAATCGGGCGGCCGTCGGGCGCGTTGATCGAGACCATGGCGATGTTGTTGTAGGGACAGGAATTGGCGCAGGTCGCGCATCCGATACACGTCAAATCATTGATGACGACGATACCGCTTTCCACCGTGCGGTGAATGGCACCGGTCGGACAGCCGATCATGCACACCGGGTCGGCGCAATGCATGCAGGCATTGGCCACCATCAAATTGCCGAAAGTCTTGCCGTGCCGCCGAAAGCGCGGATTGCCGCCATGGCTGGCGGCGCAGGCCCGCACGCAGTCGTCGCAGCGCACGCAGCGTTCAAGGTCGATCACCATCGAGCGCGTGGCGTTGATGAACCGCTCATCGACCGCCCATTCCATCAAGGCATCGTCGGCGACGGTCTTCGACACCAGATCCATAACCGTCCCGGCCGGTTCTTCCATGAACGGGAAAACATACTCTTCCATCACCGTGGCCGGCACGCGAATCACATCGACATAGCCCAGCGCCGATAGCGAGGTATACAGCGCCGGAGTTTCGCTTTCCGGATTCTTCCACGCCGCGTACAGCTCGCCCAGACCGAATTGTTCGCCGGCGCCAAGGTAACTCAAAGTTCGCTCGCCATTGCCATGACGCAGGCTGACCCGGGCAAACCCGGCGCGGATCATGAGCACGCCGTCGGGATATTCGCCCTGGCGGGCGATCATGGGCTCCTTGCCGCCACCCTGGCGCTGAAAGGCGACGTTCCAGTCGAAAGCGCCGTAAGTTTCGAACAGCACTTTATCGACCACGGTTTGCAGCGAGTCCTCGTCGAGCCTGGAGAACATCTTGCTTTCCTGCAAATGAGCCTTCAGCGCGTTTTCGCGGTAGCGCTGGTCGATCATGCGCCGCCAGCCTTCATCGTATTTGCGCAACTCGCGCAGCCCCTGCCAGCGGATTTCCAGCAGGGTCGAGTCTTCTTCGGCAAAAACCGTCGCGGTGCGCGGCACCCGTCCCAGCGCCGCCAGTTCGCCGAACAGGGTGCCGTCTTCCAGTTTCGCGGTACGGTGCTTGTCGAGGACGGCGGGAACGTCTTGCAGGAACACATGCGCGTCGGCGCTATCGGAACCGCCGCGTAGCCCCTGCCCTTCATAGTTCGCGATATCGCGCACTTCGGGCACCCGGCTGTTGCCCCAAAGCTGGGTCAGCGATTCGAAGAAACCTTTGCGCCGCGAGGCGTGCCGGCCGAGCAGCGATTGCGGCAGATTCGGCGCCAGAACGACCCGCAAACTTCCTTCCAGGACAAGAAACGCGGAGTTCCCGTAATCGCCTTCGCGGACGACGATGTCGCCGGCCCGATACTGCATGATCCGTGTGTCATTGCTCAGAACGCCGTGCAACGGCGTATGTTTGGGAAATTTGTCGGCTTCGATGGCGGCGATATCGGGACGCTGCAACAGCGCGTCCACATCTTCGGGCGTCATATCGGCGCCAAAGGGCGTTGCCCAGCGCTGCGGGCGATCCATGGTCGTTCTGCCGTCGGCTTCAGCCATTATCGCAGCCTCCCGGCGTCCAGCCGTCGGCGCACGAAGCCGCCCGCTCTATAAAATTAGAGAAATGCGCCGAGATCACCGGAGAATAGCCAGCGGCGATGCCCATTAGCGTTGCTTTACTCTGACCCAACGACGGCGTATCGACATCCCCACCCCTTCGATACCTTACTAACCTAGTACGGCATTACCATTCGAACCCGTTCTCTCAAATACGATCTTCCGAAATTTCCCAACCTATTCTAGTCACAATCATGTGCGCGCGAATAGATAAAATTTCAGTCGCGCGCATTTTAGACAAACTTTACAGCAAATTAATCCGCATGTTTTCCCGCGCGACGATCGCGCCGGGCCAGACCGTACGCGATTCCGCTTCGAGTTGTTCCATTATCAGCCCGTTGACGAAGTCTGCCCTGGACGAAGGAGCCATCGTCTGATTCTCTGGGGGCCTGGCTTGAAGGGGATTTGCCGATGGCAATGGGACAGTAGAAGGATCGTCAGGGGGACTTG
>PTKA01000212.1 GCA_002937525.1 Alphaproteobacteria bacterium MarineAlpha10_Bin3 | reverse complement strand
TGCGCGCCTTCGGGCCCAAGCTCGGCTGATTTGCCGCCGAGCCAGCGAAAAAAGACATAGGAGTTGTTTTCCCGCATGACCGCCGGCGCCTCACCCGGATTGGCTTCGAGCCAGGCGCGGATCGACTGCATCGTGACTTCTTCACGCGAAAGCGCGCCGCGTCCTCGAATTCGAGATCGGCGGCGGCGGCGCGCATACGGGTATCGAGCGCATCGATATAGCTGCCCAGATTCATGCCGACCAGATGCTTCAGCTTCGGGTCGCCGATATCGATGGTCAGATGGTCGCGCTCATAGACCGATTCCAGGATATCGCCGATATCCTTGCGGATCGATTCCGGGGTGATGCCATTGGCTAGATTATAGGCTTGCTGGCGTTCGCGCCGGCGGTTGGTTTCGCCCAGCGCATAGTCGAGCGACCCGGTCATCCGGTCGGCATAAAGCAGCACCCGCCCGTCGATATTGCGCGCCGCCCGGCCAATCGTCTGGATCAGCGAAGTCCGCGAGCGCAGATAGCCTTCCTTGTCCGCATCCAGGATCGCGACCAGCGCACATTCGGGAATGTCCAGCCCCTCGCGCAGCAAATTGATGCCGATCAGGATATCGAACACGCCGAGCCGCAGGTCGCGGATGATCTCGATGCGCTCCAGGGTTTCCACGTCGGAATGGATATAGCGCACCTTCAAGCCGGCTTCGATCATATATTCGGTCAGATCCTCGGCCATGCGCTTGGTCAGGGTCGTCACCAGCACGCGCTGGTCCAACCCAACGCAAATGCGGCATTCGGCGAGCAAATCATCGACCTGATTTTCGGTCGGCCGGACAATGCAGACCGGGTCGATCAGCCCGGTCGGGCGCACCACCTGTTCGACAATGGCGCCGCCGGTCCGTTCCAGCTCCCACGGGCCGGGCGTGGCCGAAACATAAATCGTCTGCGGCCGCATGCCCTCCCATTCCTCGAATTTGAGCGGCCGGTTATCCATACAGCTCGGCAGCCGGAAGCCGAATTCCGACAGGGTCGATTTGCGCGCGAAATCGCCCTTGTACATGCCGCCCAGCTGCGGCACCGTGACGTGGCTCTCATCGACGATCAGCAGCGCGTTGTCCGGCAGATACTCGAACAAGGTCGGCGGCGGCTCGCCCGCCTTACGGCCCGACAGATAGCGCGAATAATTCTCGATCCCGGCGCAGGACCCGGTCGCTTCGATCATTTCCATGTCGAAGACGGTGCGCTGTTCGAGCCGCTGCGCTTCCAGTAGCTTGCCCCTGGCGTTGAGGAATTCCAGGTGGGTTTTGAGCTCCGCGCGGATACTGACGACCGCCTGCAACAGGGTCGGGCGCGGCGTCACATAATGGCTGTTGGCATAAACCCGCACGGCGTCCAGTTCGGCCATGCGCTCGCCAGTCAGGGGGTCGAATTCATGGATCGCCTCGATCTCGTCGCCGAACAGGGAAATGCGCCACGCACGGTCCTCGTAATGGGCCGGGAATATCTCAATCGTGTCGCCGCGCACCCGGAAGGAACCGCGCTGAAACGCGGTGTCGTTGCGCTGGTAGTGCAGTTCGACCAGTTGCTTGATCAGCGCGCGGGGGTCCAGCCGCGTGCCGGTTTCCACCGTGACCACCATGTTGGAATAGGTTTCCACCGCGCCGATGCCGTAGATGCACGACACCGAGGCGACGATGATCACGTCGTCGCGTTCCAGCAATGAGCGCGTCGCCGAATGGCGCATCCGGTCGATCTGTTCATTGACCGACGATTCCTTCTCGACATAGGTGTCGGTGCGCGGAACATAGGCTTCGGGCTGGTAATAATCGTAATAGGAAACGAAATATTCGACCGCGTTGTTCGGGAAAAACGACTTCATCTCGCCATAAAGCTGCGCCGCCAGGGTCTTGTTCGGCGCCAGCACCAGGGTCGGCCGTTGCAGTTCCTGGATCACATGGGCAATGGTAAAGGTCTTGCCCGAGCCGGTCACGCCGAGCAGCACCTGGTCGCGTTCGCCGGCGGTCAGCCCGGCTACCAGCCCGGCGATCGCTTCGGGCTGATCCCCCGCCGGCTGGTAGGTGGATTGCAGGTCCAGCCGCACGCCGCCTTCGGTGAGTGGCCGCGCAAACGCGCCCGGTGGTGGATCGATAGTGGCAAGGTCACTCATGGCGCCGCCATCATAAACCGTGCCGGTGCGCCATGCCCAGCAGCCGGTGCGTTCGGGCGTAATTTATTCGCTAATTCATGTCCGCCCCTGGCGGCGCCGCGATAGGCGTGTCGCCGGCGCTACAGCGGTTCCTTCGCCAGTTTCTTTTCCACCAGCCTGGCCCAGTAACTCGCGCCGAGTGTCAGGATTTCGTCGTTGAAATCGTAGTGGTGGTTGTGGACCTGGCAATAGCCTTCCTGATTGCCGTTGCCGATATTGATATAGGCGCCGGGGCAGGCTTCGAGCATGGTGCTGAAATCTTCCGAGGCCATGATCGGCGGGCGGCGGCGGTCGATATTGGCCTCGCCGACAATGCCGGCGGCGACATCGGCGACCAGTTCGGTTTCTTCGGCCGTGTTGACCAGCGGCGCGAATATCTCGCGGAAATCCAGCGTCGCGGTGGCGCCGAAGCCCTGCGCCACGCCGCTGGCGATCTGGCCCATTTTTTCCTCGATCATGGCCATCACCTCGCGGCTGAACGCCCGCACCGTGCCGCTTAGCCGGGCGGTTTCGGGAATCACGTTGTAGGCGTCGCCGCCATGGATCTGGGTGATCGACACAACGGCGGTGTCGAGCGGGGCGGTATTGCGCGATATGATGGTTTGCAGCGCCATCGTGATCTGGGCGGCGACAATCACCGGGTCGATGCCGGATTCGGGCCGCGCGCCATGCGCCCCGGTTCCGGTGATGGCGATATCGAAAAACGCGCCGCCGGCCATCATCGCGCCCGGCCGGATCAGGAAGGTGCCAACCGGATAGCCCGGGCTGTTATGCATGCCATACACCGCTTCCATCGGGAACAGATCGAACAGTCCCTCGTCGACCATCGCCTTGGCCCCGCCCAGGCCTTCTTCGGCCGGCTGGAAGATGAAATGGACGCAGCCGTCGAAATCGCGGTGTTCGGCCAGATAGCGCGCCGCCCCCAGCAGCATCGCCGTGTGCCCGTCATGACCGCAAGCGTGCATCTTGCCGTTTTCGCGCGAACGATGGTCAAAAACATTGGCTTCCAGAATCGGCAGCGCGTCCATATCGGCGCGCAGCCCGATCGCGCGCGGGCTGTTGCCGACCCGCAAACTGGCCACGATCCCGGTCTTGGCGAGACCGCGATGAACTTCGAGCCCGAAGGATTCCAGCTTCTGCGCGACCAGATCGGAGGTCCGCATTTCCTCGAAACCGAGTTCGGGATGGGCGTGGATATCGCGCCGCCAGGCGACCAGGTCGTCGTGGAAATCGGCAATGGCGTCGATAATGTTCATCGCGCTGGATTCCTTCATTCACGAATAATGCTAAACTCCATTGTAACGAGGAGCCCGTGCATGACGGAAGCAATTTTGGCGAGCGAACCGGAAATCCGGCTGGGGTTTTTCATCGGTCTTTTCGCGCTCATGGCGCTGTTGGAGGCGTGGCGGCCGGGCCGGGCGCGGATGGTGTCGCGGTGGCGGCGCTGGCCAAGCAATCTGGGCATCGTGGCGCTCAACTCGGTGTTGTTGCGGGTGGTCTTTCCGGCCGTGCCGCTGGGCCTGGCGGTGCTGGCGCAAGCGCAGGGCTGGGGATTGCTGAACATACTGGCTTTGCCGGGGTGGCTCGCGGTTGTCATCGCGGTGGTGCTGTTCGATCTGGCGATCTATCTACAGCATGTGATGGTGCATGCGGTGCCGGCATTGTGGCGGTTGCACCGGATGCATCACAGCGACCTCGATTTCGACGTCACCACGGGCGCGCGCTTCCACCCGGTCGAAATCCTGCTTTCGATGGCGATCAAGCTGGCTTTGGTGGCGGCGCTGGGGCCGCCGGCCATCGCCGTGCTGATCTTCGAGGTGGCGTTAAATGGATCGTCGATGTTCAACCACGCCAATCTGCGCCTGCCCGGCGCGCTCGACCGGTGCCTGCGCTGGATCGTCGTGACGCCGGACATGCACCGGGTTCACCATTCCATCGTGCCATTCGAAACCAACAGCAATTTCGGCTTCTGCCTGCCCTGGTGGGACCGGCTGTTCGGCACCTACCGCGACCAGCCCGGCGCCGGGCATGTGGGCATGACGATTGGCATCGAGGAATTCCGCGACCCGCGCGAACAGCGGCTCGACCG
>PTKA01000211.1 GCA_002937525.1 Alphaproteobacteria bacterium MarineAlpha10_Bin3 | reverse complement strand
CCTCATCGTCTCTCAGGAGGGCAAAACCGCCTTCGCCGCCATATGGATCGCTGTGGAGTGAAACCAGGCCAATGGTGACTTTTTCAACGGGCTGCTAAAGAATCGTAAACAATGTTAACGAACCGTGAATTATTTGTTGGACATCGGACGACTGTTGATTGCGGGATTTGCTAATCTGGGGCCGGCATTCGCGGTTCAGGCATTAAGGCGGGAAGAATCGACATGACATCGGCCTTGCAACACACGCCCATTCCCGGAATTCGCAAACTCATGGCCGCGAACCGGGGCGAGATCGCCATCCGGGTATGCCGGGCCGGCACCGAACTGGGATTACGGACCGTCGCCATCTATTCGCGCGAAGACCGCTTCGCCTTGCACCGCTTCAAGGCCGATGAAAGCTACCTGATCGGCCGCGATCTTGGTCCGGTCCAGGCCTATCTGGACATTCCCGGCATCGTCCAGACCGCCCTGGACGCCAAGGTCGACGCCATTCATCCCGGATACGGGTTCCTGTCGGAGAACCCGGATTTCGCCGATGCCTGCCGGGCGGCCGGAATCGTCTTTATCGGTCCGGAATCCGACACCATGCGGCGGCTCGGCAGCAAGGTCGAAGCCCGCAATCTGGCTGAGGAAGCAGGCGTTCCGGTGATGCCCGCGACCGGTCCTTTGCCGCGCGACGGCGACGAAATCAAACGGCTCGCGGCGCAAATCGGCTATCCGGTGATGGCCAAGGCAAGCTGGGGCGGCGGCGGGCGCGGCATGCGCATCATCCACGGCGAAGACGAAGTGCTCGAACAGCTTGCGTCGGGCCGGCGCGAAGCGAAGGCCGCCTTCGGCAATGACGAGATGTTCCTGGAAAAGCTGGTCGTACGCGCCCGCCATGTCGAGGTGCAGATTCTTGGCGACCGGCACGGCACGATCGTCCACCTGTTCGAGCGCGATTGCAGCTTGCAGCGGCGCAACCAGAAGGTCATCGAACGCGCGCCGGCGCCCTATCTCGACGAGGCGCAGCGCCGGGCGCTGTGCGCACACGCGCTGCGCATTGGCCACGCGGCCGATTATTCGAATGCGGGAACGGTCGAATTCCTGATGGATTACGAGACCGGGGAATTCTATTTCATCGAAGTCAATCCCCGCATTCAGGTCGAACATACGGTGAGCGAGGTCGTCACCGGGATCGATCTGGTCAAGGCGCAAATCCACATCGCCGCCGGCGCGCGTATCGGGGACGCGGACAGCGGCGTTCCCGCGCAAGCCGATATCAAGCTGAACGGCCACGCCTTGCAATGCCGGGTGACGACCGAGGACCCGGAAAACCACTTCATCCCCGATTACGGCCGCATCACCGCCTATCGCGGCGCCACCGGCTTCGGCATCCGGCTGGATGGGGGCACCGCCTATTCCGGCGCGATCATCACGCCGTTCTATGATTCGCTGCTGGAGAAAGTCACCGCCTGGGCGCCGACGCCGCGCGAAACGGCGCACCGCATGGACCGGGCGCTGCGCGAGTTCCGCATTCGCGGCGTCAAAACCAATCTGGTTTTCCTCGAAGCGTTGATCGGGCACGAAAAGTTCCTTGCCGCCGATTACACCACCCGCTTCATCGACGAGACCCCGGAGTTGTTCAAATTCAAACCACGCCGCGACCGGGCGACGCGCCTGCTGCGTTTTCTGGGCGAGGTCATCGTCAACGGCAATCCGGAAGTTGCCGGGCGCAGGGAGGCCGGATCGCGCGTGCCCGCCGTCCTGCCGCGCGGTGTGGCGCAACGCGGCGCGCCCGGATTGCGCAAGCGGCTCGACGATATGGGGCCGGCCAGATTCGCCCAATGGATGCGGCACGAAAAGCGCCTGTTCATCACCGACACGACGATGCGCGACGCGCATCAATCGCTGCTGGCAACCCGGTTCCGCAGCCATGATCTGGCCCGCATCGCGCCGCTTTACGCCGCCGCCCTGCCCGATCTGTTCTCGGTCGAATGCTGGGGTGGTGCGACGTTCGACGTGGCGTTGCGGTTCTTGAAAGAAGACCCCTGGGAACGGCTGGCCAGCCTGCGCCAGGCGATGCCCGATACGCTGCTGCAAATGTTGCTGCGCGGCCCAAACGCGGTCGGCTACGCCAACTATCCCGACAATGTAGTGCGCCATTTCGTGCGCCAGGCCGCCGATTGCGGCATCGACATCTTCCGCGTCTTCGACTCGCTCAACTGGGTCGAGAACATGCGCGTGGCGATGGACGCCGTCCTGGAATCCGGCAAGCTGTGCGAGGCGGCAATCTGCTATTCCGGCGATCTGAGCGACCCCGAAGAGCACAAATATACGCTCGACTATTACATCGCCATGGCGCGGGAGCTGGAAGCGGCCGGGGCCCATATCCTGGCCATCAAGGATATGGCCGGGGTCTGCAAACCGGCGGCGATCCGCACGCTGGTCGGCGCGCTGAAATCCGAAATCGGCATCCCGATCCACTTCCATACCCACGACACCAGTGGCATTTCCGCCGCCAGCGTCCTGGCCGCATCGGACGCCGGCATCGACGCCGTCGACGCCGCGATGGATTCGATGAGCGGCCTGACCTCGCAACCGAGCCTTGGCGCCATCGCCGAGGCGCTGCGCGGCACCGACCGCGATCCAGGATTCGACCGGGGCACCCTGCGCGCACTGGCGACCTACTGGGAAGCGGTGCGCCGCACCTACCGCGCCTTCGAGAGCGACCTTCGTTCCGGCATGGCCGAAGTCTACGAACACGCCATGCCGGGCGGACAATACACCAATCTGCGCGAACAGGCGCGCGGTTTGGGGATCGAGGACCACAGCTGGCCCGAGGTTGCGCGCGCCTATGCCCAGGTCAACGAGATGTTCGGCAATATCATCAAGGTCACGCCGACCTCCAAGGTTGTTGGCGATCTGGCGATATTCATGGTGACCAACGATCTTGCGCCGGATGACGTTCTCGACCCGGCGCATGACATCGCATTTCCGCAATCGGTCGTGGATTTGTTCAAGGGCGAGTTGGGCCAGCCGCTTGGCGGTTTCCCCAGCGACCTGAAAGCCAAGATTCTAAAGGGCGAGACGCCGATAACGGTACGCCCCGGATCGCTGCTGGACCCGGTCGATCTGGCGCAATCGCGCGCCGATGCCGAAGGCCGGATTCACCGCAAGCTCACCGAAAACGAGCTTTCCTCCTACCTCATGTACCCGCAGATCTTCGTCGATTACGCGGCACATCGCCGGGAATTTGGCGATGTCAGTGTCCTGCCGACGCCGGTGTTTTTCTACGGTCCGCAAATTGGCGAGGAAATCTTCATCGACCTTGAACCCGGCAAGCGCCTCATCCTGCGCTATCTGGCCCTGGGCGAAGCCAATGACAAGGCGATGCGCACGGTGTTTTTCGAACTGAACGGCCAGCCCCGGACGATCCGCGTACTGGACAAAAGCCTGTCCGCCGATGTGAAAATTCACCGCAAGGCCGACGAAGCCATGGCCGGCCATATCGCCGCCCCGATGCCGGGACTGGTGGTCAGCTTGTCGGTCGCGGCCGGAGACACGGTCGCCGCGGGCGACCAGATATTGACCATCGAGGCGATGAAGATGGAAACCACGCTGTACACCGAAATCGCCGGCACCATCGCCGAGATCGTCACCGGCGCCGGCGACCGGGTCGAGGCGAAGGATTTGCTGGTCGTCATCGAAGGCGAATGATCAGGCCGGCATCGCCTGGCGGATCAACGGCACGATGGCGATCATCTTGCCGATCGGACCGTCGATGAAGCGGTTGAACACGCGGCGCAATTCGGCCTGCATATCGGTATCGAGCGTTTGCCCCGGATCGGCCAAACCGGCCACGAGCCCGGCGGCGCGGCGGCGGCCCTCGACGATAACGCCGCCGATGACCGGCTCCAACCGTTCGAACGGGGTAATCAGCGTCTGAATGAGCGCCAGATAAGGCGGCCAGTTGGCGAGATGGCGATACATGCTGGCCAGGATTTCGTCCCGCCCGCCGACCGCGTTCAGGGCCACGACAAGGTCGCGCACCGGCGGCGTCATGTCGTCGAGCGACAGCAATTCGGGCATCGTTCCGGCAATAGCACCCGTCTCGCCAGACGGCGGCGGCGAGGCCGGCGAACGGGAACCCGCGACACCGTCGAGCCGTGCCAGCAGCGCGCCCAGCGCGATCATGTTCATCGCGTTGCTGCGCTCATAGCTGCGCAAAATCGTTATGATTTGCGCAATATCGCCGTCGCCAAGCCCGAGCGACCGAAACCCGGCCGACGACAATCCAGACA
>PTKA01000210.1 GCA_002937525.1 Alphaproteobacteria bacterium MarineAlpha10_Bin3 | reverse complement strand
ACTTCGATGCTGTGCGTTGCGGTGCTGGAGGATCACTGGCTGACCCCCGACGACCGCGAAGGGCTGGTGACGGGTGCCGCTGGCGGCGTCGGGTCGGTCGCGGTGTCGATCCTGGCCAAGCGCGGCTACAATGTCGCCGCCTCGACCGGTCGGCCTGAACAGCATGATTTTCTGCGCGCGCTGGGCGCATCGACAATCGTCGAGCGGGCCGAATTGTCCGAACCGTCCAAGCGGCCGCTGGAAGCCGAGCGCTGGGCCGGCGCCATCGATACCGTCGGCGCCACGACCCTGGCCCGGTTGCTGGCGCAGATGCGCTATGGCGCTTCGGTGGCGGCCTGCGGGCTGGCCGGCGGCGCCAATCTGGAAACCACGGTGCTGCCCTTCTTGTTGCGCGGCGTCAATCTGCTCGGCATCGACTCGGTCATGCAGCGCCATGACAACCGGCTGCGGATCTGGCGGCGGCTGGTCAAGGATTTACCGTTCGAGCAGCTCGACGCACTGACCGAAGAAATCGCCCTGAGCGACATTCCCCGCGCCGCCGGCGACATTCTCAAGGGCCAGGTGCGCGGACGTCTGGTCGTCAATCTCGACGCTTGAACCCAACGCCCCGGCATTAGAGCGGGTCAGGATTGATGCAGATCATCAATCCTGTGAATCCGCTCGCTGCCAATAAATAGAGCAAAGCGACAGGATGAACGTGAATCGCCTCTGGCGATTCCCGTCAATCCTGATTTGCTCTAAACCTTGCTGGAGATAGTCACCCCGCCGTCGATGACGATGGTCTCTCCACTGATGAAGGACCCGGCGGCCGAGGCCAGCATGACGGCGGTGCCGGCGATCTCGTCGGGTTCGCCGATGCGGCCAAGCGGGGTCTTGGCGTTGACGCCGTTCAGTCGTTTTTCGTCTTCCCACAGCGCGCGGGCGAAATCGGTGCGGATCAGGCCGGGGGCGATGCAGTTGACGCGGATATTGTCCGCGCCGTATTCGACCGCCAGCGCCCGCGTAATCTGCATGTCGGCGGCCTTGGATATGCCATGGGCGCCAAGCACGCCGCCAGCGCGCAATCCGCCGACCGAGGACACGATGATGATCGTGCCGCCGCCGCGCGCCGCGATATGCGGCGAGGCCATCTGGCACAGCCAGTGGGTGGAGCGGATATTGGTTTCCATGATCCGGTCGAAGGCGGAATCCGGGATATCGCGCAAACTTCCAAAGAACGGGTCGACGGCGGCATTGCAGACCACGATGTCGATGCCGCCGAAGCGCGCCAGGGTTTGGTCGACCAGCGCCTGCAACTGCTCTTTGTGCGAGATATGACAGGGAATCGCCGCAGCGTCGCTGCCGCCCGTGGCCCAGTTTTCGTTGATGTCCTGGGCGACCTGGTCGCACAGTTCGCGCTTGCGCGACGAAACCACGATATTGGCGCCGTGCTCGGCCATGCGCGAGGCGATGGCTCGCCCGATACCCTTGGTGGCGCCGGTGATGACCGCCGTCTTGCCGCGCAAATCGAAAAGGTTCATGCTTGTTTCCGCGTTGTCAGCCAGCGGTGATATAGACGCTCTGCAACAGCGATTGTGCATCCTGCAAGGTGAAGGTCCCGCCGGGCGCGGCACAGTAATAGCCGAACAAAGTGCGGATGACCGGCGTTTTGGGTCCATCGTCCCAACGCTGCGTGAAGATGACGCAGGTCCGGTCGCCGGCGACGAAGCGGCGCCACACAGCGGGGCCCATCCCGGTATCAGACTGATATAACTCGCCAAAACTGGCCTTGAGGTCGATCAGGCTGGTGAAATTGATAAGTTCGTCGCGCGGGTCGTCGGGCAGATCGAGCCCCTTGGGGTTGAGCGCCTCGATCAGCATCAATTCGGCCCGTCCGCCGGCGCCGGTGTCCCAGCGCGCCCGTTCGACCCGGTAACCGGCCTGGCCGCGGACCGCCTTCAGGTGAACCGCGCGCACGCCCGCCAGTGCCGGCGCGGTGATGAGCAGACGCGCCTTATTGGGCGCAACCGTGTCGTAGGGCGGACTTTCGCCCGGCAAGGCGCCGCAGGCGCCGACAAGACCGGCAAAGAGGATGGAAAGCAGTGCCTTAAGCGTGTATTTTATGGTGGCGGGATCAAAGCATATTTCGCCGCTAAAGGCCAAAGCGTAAAATGGCGCCGCGTTATATTTGGAGAATTGCCGATGCCGCCCGATACTGTCTTCACGGCGTGCCCGCATGATTGCCCATCGACCTGTGCGCTGGAGGTCGAGCGCCTCGACGATGGGCGGATCGGCCGGGTGCGGGGTGCCGCCGCCAACAGCTATACCGACGGCGTGATCTGCGCCAAGGTCGCACGCTATGCGGAACGCGTGCATCATCCCGACCGCTTGACCGATCCGCTGCGCCGGGTCGGCGAAAAAGGAGTCGGCCGGGCGGCGTTCGAGCCGATATCCTGGGACGATGCGCTGGAAATCACCGCTACGGCGTTCGAACAGGCGGTGGAACGCGACGGCCGCGAGGCGGTGTTCCCCTATCATTACGCCGGCACGATGGGGCTGGTGATGCGCGACGGGCTGGACCGGTTCCGCCATGCGCTGGGCTATTCGCGCCAGCATTCGACGATCTGCAACACCATCGCCGATGCCGGATGGCATGCCGGTGTCGGGGTCAAATACGGCGTCGATTCGCGCGAGATGGCCAAAAGCGACCTGATCATCGTCTGGGGTGGCAACCCGGTCGCGACCCAGGTCAATGTGATGACCCATATCGCCAAGGCCCGCAAGGAGCGCGGCGCCAAGCTGGTCGTCATCGATCCCTACCGGACCGCGACGGCGGAGGCCGCCGACCTGCACCTCATGCTACGGCCCGGAACCGACGGCGCGTTGATCGCGGCGCTGATCAACGTGATGTTCCGCGACGGCTATGCGGACTGGGACTATATGCGCCAATACACCGATGCGCCGGACGATCTGGCGGCGCATGTGGCGCAAAAGACACCGGAATGGGCGGCGGAAATCACCGGGATCGACGCCGCCGAGATCGAAACCCTGGCGCGCCTGTATGGCGAAACCGACCGCGCTTATATCCGGGTCGGCTACGGCTTTACCCGTTCGCGCAACGGGGCGGCGAACATGCATGGCGTGACCTGCCTGCCCAGCGTCACCGGAAAATGGAAGCATGAGGGCGGCGGCGCGCTGTATAGTAATGCTGGCCTGTATGATATCGACATGACCCAGATCATGGGGCTGGACGCACGCGACGAATCGGTGCGGATACTCGATCAGTCGAGGCTCGGCGCAATCCTTTGCGGCGAAGCGGACGCGCTGGCCGGCGGCCCGCCGGTACGCGCGATGCTGATCCAGAATACCAATCCGATGGTGGTATGCCCTGAATTGGCCAAGGTCCATGATGGCTTCATGCGCGACGATCTGTTCGTGTGCGTGCATGAACAATTCATGACCGAAACGGCGGCGATGGCCGATATCGTGCTGCCGGCGACGACGTTTCTTGAACATGAAGACATCTATCAGGCTGGCGGCCATACCCATTTCTTCGTCACCAAACGGGTGATCGAACCGGTCGGCGCGTGCCGGTCCAATCACGATGTGCTATGCGCGCTGGCCAAGCGGCTGGGCGCGGATCATTCGGGCTTTCGGGTGTCGGCCTGGGAATTGATCGAGCGAACCTTGCGCGATTCCGGTATGCCGGATGCCCAAACCCTGTACCGGGACCACTGGCTCGACGTTGCGCCCGGCTTCAAGCAAACCCATTTCATCAAGGGGTTCGGCCATCCCGACGGCCGTTTCCGGTTCCGCGCCAAATGGTCGAAAATCGGCCTGGGTCTTGGACATTTGCCGGAATTGCCGGGCTATTGCGACGCCATCGAGGCGGCGAGCGACGAATTTCCGTTCCGGCTTGTGGCGGCGCCGGCGCGTAATTTCCTCAATTCCAGCTTCACCGAAACCCCGACCAGCGTTGCGCGCGAAGGCCGGCCGACGGCGCTGGTTCATCCAGACGATTGCGCGCAAATCGGTCTTGGCGACGGCGGCCTTATCCGGCTGGGCAATGCGCGCGGATCGGTGGCGCTGCATCTGCGCGCCTTCGATGGGGTCCAGCGCGGTGTCGTGGTGGTGGAAAGTATCTGGCCGAACGCCGCCTTCGTCGAGGGCATCGGGATCAATGTTCTGATCGGCGCCGACGCGGTTGCCCCCAATGGCGGGGCCGCGTTCCACGATACCGCCATCTGGCTGCGCGCGGCGTGACCCATAATATCGTTGTCGGCAACGAGAAAGTCCATTCAGGAA
>PTKA01000021.1 GCA_002937525.1 Alphaproteobacteria bacterium MarineAlpha10_Bin3 | reverse complement strand
GTCGGCGCCGGCAATGCCGGAAAGATCCTTGCGCAACTAGAGGGCGAGGGGTTCAAGATCGCCATGTGTGGCCTCGACGGCGGCCGCCTGAACGTGGCGGCCTGTTCGATTGGCGGCGCGACGGCCTGCCTTGCCGCGGCCCGCGAACATCTGCTGACCCGCCGCCAGTTCGGCAAAAAACTGGCCGAATTTCAGGCGCTGCAATTCAAGCTGGCGGATATGGCGACCGAACTGGAGGCGGCGCGCCTGATGGTGCGCCGCGCGGCGGCGGCGCTCGATGCGGGCGATGCCGACGCCACCCTCTATTGCGCCATGGCCAAACGCTTCGCCACCGATGCCGGTTTCACAATCTGCAATGAGGCGCTGCAAATCCATGGCGGCTACGGCTATATCAAGGAATATCCGATTGAACGGTATCTGCGCGACGTCCGGGTTCACCAGATACTCGAAGGAACCAATGAAATCATGCGCGTGATCATTGCCCGGCGGCTGCTCCGCGAATGAGCGGCGACGATCTTCTGTTCGACCTTCGCGACGGCGTTGCCGTTGTGACCTTGAACCGTCCCGAGGCGATGAACGCGCTGACCCTTGATATGGCGCTGGCGCTGCACAGCCGCTTTGAGGACTGGGCCAGGGACGATAATGTGGCCGCCGTGGTCGTTCGCGGCGCCGGCGAGCGCGCATTTTGCGCCGGCGGCGATATTCGCGCGTTGTATGATGCGCATCGCACGGGCGGCGCATTGACCCGGGAATTCTTCCAGGCGGAATACCGGTTGAACCGGCTGATCTTCCATTTCTCCAAACCCGTAATCGCCCTCATCGACGGCGTGGCGATGGGCGGCGGCGTCGGATTGTCGGTCCATGCCCGCACCAGAATCGCGTCCGAACGCACGCTGTTCGCGATGCCGGAAACCGGGATCGGCCTGTTTCCCGATGTCGGCGGGTCGTATTTTCTGCCACGCCTTCCAGGTGCAATCGGGCTGTATATGGCGCTTACCGGGGCCCGCCTGCGCGCCGCCGATTGCCTGTATGCCGGCATCGCCGACGCCTTCATCGCCAGCGCCCGGCATGACGAATTCGTTGCGGCGATCCGCGCCGGCAAGCCGATTGACGCGGCGACCAAGTGTTTGTCCGAACCACCGGAACCGGCCATGCTGGCCGCCAACCGCAACGCGATAGACCGCTGTTTTGGCCATGAAAGTGTCGAGGAAATCGAATCGGCGCTTTACCGCGAGGCGGGCGAATGGGCGCAAAAGACGCTCAAAGTCATGGCCGCCAAGTCCCCGACCAGCCAGAAGATCGCCTACCGCCAGCTTCGCGATGGCGCGCGCCTGGATTTCGACGCCTGCATGGTCATGGAATACCGGCTCAGCCAGCACATCATGGCGGCGCATGATTTTTTCGAGGGCGTGCGCGCGCTCATCATCGACAAGGACAATACGCCGCGCTGGCGGCCCGGCACGCTGGCGGCGGTGGACGATGCCATGGTGAACGGCTATTTCGAGCCGCTTGGCGCGGCGGAACTAACATTCGGCTAAAATGATCACGCGAACACGGAGGACAATCCAATGACTACAATCGGAATTATCGGGCTTGGCAATATGGGCGCGCCGATGCTGGCGAATCTGCTCAAGGCGGGCCATGCGGTGAAAGCCTTCGATCTGGTGGCGGCGTTGTGCGAACGCGCATCGGCCGCCGGCACCACGGTGACGGCGGATGCCGGCGACGCGGTTCGCGATGTCGAGATTGTCATCACCATGTTGCCGGCCGGGGCGCATGTGCGCAGCGTCTACACGCAATCCGTTTTCGACAATGTGGCGCCGGGCACCTTGCTGATCGACAGTTCCACGATCGACGTTGCGACCGCGCGCGAGGTTGGCGCGATGGCGGTGGAACGGGGCCTGGAAATGCTCGATGCGCCGGTGTCGGGCGGCGTCGGCGGGGCCGAAGCGGGAACCCTGACCTTCATGGTCGGCGGTCCCGATAGCGCCTTCGAGCGCGGCCTGCCGGTCCTGGAGGCAATGGGCAAGACGATCATCCATGCTGGCGGCAGCGGCAATGGCCAGGTCGCCAAGGTCTGCAACAACATGATCCTCGGCGCCACCATGATCGCGGTCTGCGAAGGGTTCACGATGGCCGAAAAACTCGGGCTCGATAAACAGAAGCTCTATGACATCTGTTCGACTGCGACCAGTTCGTGCTGGGCCTTGAACAACTATTGCCCGGTGCCGGGCCCGGTACCGGATTCGCCGGCGAACCGGGATTATGCCGCCGGCTTCACCGCGGCGATGATGTTGAAGGATCTGAAACTGGCGCAAAGTGCGGCGCACGATGCCGGCGTGGCGACCCCGATGGGCGCGTCCGCGGCGGCGATGTATGGAATGTTCTGCAACGCAGGTAATGAATCTTTCGATTTTTCGGCTATAATTCGTATGATTCAGGGCGATATGCCAAAAAATTAAGATAAAACAGGAAATCAATAGATAATTAGATGCTATATTTGCCATACCGAAACGATATGTTGAGTGCCGAATTATGGCTGTGAAAGCAGATTACTTGCAATCCATCCATCTTATCGAGCGGTTGCACCGGCAATTTCTCGAAGTCGTAAAAAGCGAACTCGACCGCCATGGAATGCGGGATATCAACAATATCCAGGCGGTCATTCTCTACAATGTCGCGGACGATGAACTGACCGTCGGGGAATTGACCAATCGGGGCTACTATCTCGGCTCGAACGTGTCCTACAATGTGCGCAAGATGGTCGAAAACGGTTATCTGATCCAGGAACGCTCGGCGCATGACCGGCGTTCGATCCGTGTGCGGCTGTCGGATAAGGGGATCGAGTTGCGCAATATCGTCGATGCAATGTTCGACCGTCACACCGCCCGGCTTGGTTCCGACACCGTGCCGGTGGAAGACCTGAACCACGCCAACACGATCCTGCTGCGGCTGGAACGGTTCTGGAGCGGCGGCATGGGATTCGGTGCCGGGCCTCTTTAATCGGCGAAGCAGGCCATCTTGCGTGGGTCCGGGATTTTGAATCTGTTCTGAGCGTAGGGCGTGAAGCCGGCTTTTTGATAAAGCGGCAGGGCGGCCGGGTGGTCCAGGGTGCAGGTGTGGATCCAGATCCGGTCCGGTTCGCGGTCCCAGGCGGCGTCGATCGCCCAGTCGACCAGATAGCGGCCGAGGCCACGGCCGATGAATTCCGGTATCAACCCGATATAGGCGAGTTCGATATCGCGGATTTCACGGGCGTCGATTTCCGCCAGACCGGCCGGAACGCCGCCGACATACAAGACATTGACCGCGACGGCGGCATCGTGGATGCAGGCGGCCAAGGTGGCGTCGTCCATGACGCGCCGTTCGTACCAGAACCACTGGCGGCCGATGGTGTTATAAAGGTAACGGTAGAACGAAATCGTCGGCTGTTCGGCGCGCAGCAGCATCACCGGTTTCCTCAAGCTCGGCGGCCGCGCCAGGGGGCGGCTTGGCCGGGCATGCATCTCCAGCATGGTTCGAACAACTTCGAAATTGGCGTCTTCTTTACCCATGCGACGTGTCGCCCAGTTGCCGCAGCCAACGCGACATCGTGACCACCGGTTCGGTTTCGTAACCAAGCGCGCCGTAGAACCGCACAATCCCGGTATTGGTCTTGCGGATCATCAGTTCCACCTTGGGCACGCCCAGGCCGCGTAACCGGTCTTCGGCGTGGCGCACCATGGCGCGGCCGAACCGTTCGCCCTGCCGGTCCGGCTCGACCGCCAGATAATACAGCCAGCCGCGATGGCCATCATGCCCGCACATGACCGTGGCGACCAGCGCCTTATCGTCCAATCCGATGAAGATTTCCGAGTCTTTGGTTTCGCGCGCAAAGCGGATATCGGACATGGGGTCGTTCCAGGGGCGCAGCAGTCCACAGCGGTCCCAAAGTGCCGTCACCCCGGCCACGTCGTCGTCTTCGATCGGGCGGATGCGCATTTTAAACGACGGGTGTATCGTCGCGCGCGCCCCATTCCGACCAGGAGCCGTCATAGACCGCCACGCAGTCGTTGCCCAGAAGATGGAGGCCCAGCGTGATGAGGCACGCGGCGACGCCCGAGCCGCAGGTCGTGACCAGTTTCTGATACGGGTCGATGCGAAGATCGGCCAGCGCGGCCATGAGGCCGTCCGCCGGCAGGAAGGTCTTGGTTTGGGAATCGATAAAATTTCCGATCGGCAGATTGACCGATCCCGGCATATGCCCGGACCGTATTCCGTCGCGTGGTTCGGGATCCGCGCCAACAAAGCGCCCGGCCGGTCTGGCGTCGATGACGAGCGCCTCGCGGCTTTCCTGATTGGCCAGCATCTGGTCGATATTGCGCACCCGCGAGGCGATCAATTCAGCCTTGAAGGCGGCGCGTTCGCGATCGACGATATCGTCGGACGTTGCGCGGTTTTCGGCCAGCCATTTGGGCAAGCCGCCATTCAGCACCGCCACCTTGTCGTGACCGAAGGTGCGGAATGTCCACCAGGCGCGCGGCGAGGTCTGCACGCCGTGGACATCGTAAATCACGACAAAGTCGTCATTGCTTATGCCAAGCGTGCCCATTTGCGCGCCGAATCGCTCGGCGCTCGGCAGCATATGGGGCAGTGGAATTGTGTGATCGCGGACATCCTCGATGTCGAACAGCATCGCGCCGGGGATGTGGCGCTGGGAGAATTCGGTTTCCGCGTCGCGCCCGGTGCCGGGCAGATGAAAGCTGGCGTCGAGTACCTTGACGTTCGGATCGCCGAGATGTTCGGCAAGCCATCGGGTTTCGGCCAGGGCGTCGGGATTTGCATAACTGACCGTGAAATCTCCTTGAAAAACGCGCTAGGCGTCGTCGAAGATGATGTTGACGCGACGGTTGCGTTTTCCTTTGTTTTCGATCTTGCCGATTCGGATTGGCCCGATCTCGCCGGTGCGCGCCAGGTGGGTGCCGCCGCAGGGCTGCAAATCGACGCCGGGAATCTCCAAGAGCCGCACCTGGCCCGATCCGCTGGGCGGCCGCACCGACATGGTACGGACCAGATCGGGATTGGCGTCGAGTTCGGCATCGCTGATCCAGCGCGCACCGACCGGGTGATCGGCTGCGATCAATTCGTTGATCGCCAGCCCGATCGCTTGCTTGTCGAGGGTCGCGTCGCCGATATCGAAATCCAGGCTGCTTTTCGCCGCGCCGATCTTGCCGCCGGTTACGCCGTGCGGCACCACCGCGCACAGCAAATGCAGACAGGTATGCATGCGCATATGATTGTAGCGGCGCTCCCAGTCGAGCCGGGCAATGAGCCTATCGCCCGGTTCGGGGACAACGGTGCCTTCTTGCGGAACATGGACGACGTTTTCCCCGCCATCGCCCTTGAGCGTCGTGGCAATGCGAACTTCGCCGCCGTCGCCCAAGACCAGCACGCCGCAATCGCCCGGTTGGCCGCCGCCGGTCGGGTAGAATACCGACCGGTCGAGAACGATGCCGCCAAGCGCGTTGACGGCGACGACCGTGGCCTCGCATTCACGCAGATAGGAATCGGACCGGAATAGCTCCTCGGTAATCATGCGCCGTCCATCCATTGCGGCACCGGCAGGTCGTTTTCCCGCAGGAAGGCCGGGTTGTACAGTTTGGAGGTATACCGGGTGCCGGAATCGGCCAGGATGGTGACGATGGTCTTGCCCGGGCCCAGTTGCTTGGCCAGCCGGATCGCGCCAGCGACATTGATGCCGCTGGAACTGCCGACGCAAAGTCCTTCTTCCTTGAGCAAGTCGAAACAGATTTGCACCGCTTCCCGGTCCGGGATCTGGAACGCGTCATCGACTTGCGCGCCGTCGATATTGCCCGTCACCCGGCCCTGGCCGATGCCTTCGGTTATCGAACTGCCTTCCGACTTCAACTCGCCATGCTTGAAATAGTTATACATCGCAGCCCCCATGGGGTCGGCGACGGCGGTGACGATGCCGCTGTTCTGTTCCTTGAGATATGCGGCGACGCCCGACAAGGTGCCACCGGTGCCGATGGCGCACACGAAGCCGTCGACGGTGCCGTCGGTCTGGTTCCAGATTTCCGGGCCGGTGGATTTGTAATGGCCATTGCGGTTGGCGGGGTTGTCCCACTGATTGGCCCAGATCGCGCCGTTCGGCTCGATTTGCGCCAATTCCTTGGCGAGCCGCTCGGAGACATGGACATAATTGTCGGGATTCTTGTAGGGCAATGCCGGAACTTCGCGCAGCTCGGCACCGCACAGCCGCAGCATGTCTTTCTTTTCCTGCGATTGGGTTTCGGGGATGACGATGACCGTGCGGTAGCCACGCGCGTTGCCGACCAGAGCCAGGCCAATTCCGGTATTGCCCGCGGTGCCCTCGACGATCACCCCGCCGGGGCGGAGCACGCCGCGTTCCTCGGCGTCCAGGATAATATACAGCGCGGCCCGGTCCTTGACCGACCCACCCGGATTGAGAAATTCCGCCTTGCCCAGAATAGTGCAACCGGTTTCCGCCGACGCCCGGCGCAGCTTGATCAGCGGGGTGTTGCCGATCGCCTCTGAAAATCCGTCGCAAACCTGCATGACAGCGTCCTTTGTTTCTTCAAGATATGCCCATGGGACCGGTCCTCGGCAAGGGATATGTTCTAATTCGTTGAAACTCTCCGGTGCCTTCCGGTCAAGCCCAGCGGCGGCGCAGCGCGTCCCGGTTCAGGGCCAGCCATTGCACGCCGATGATGCTGATCGCATTGCGGATGGTTCCCGATTGCACCATTGCCAGCGCCTCGTCGGTCGATTTGGTGAGGACGCGGATGTCCTCTCCTTCCACCGCCAGGCCGTGAATGCCGTGCGCCGATGCAGCCTGAACCTCGGCGCAGAACAGGGCGATGCGTTGGGCGGAACCGCCGGGGGTGGAATAGAAATCCATGATCTTTTCCAGACGCCCGATCGCGCATCCGGTTTCCTCCTGGGTTTCCCGGCGCGCCATTTCGGCGGCGTTTTCGCCGGGCTCGATCATGCCGGCGACGATCTCGGTGAGCCACGGTTCCGGGTCGTCGGCGGCGAAGGGGCCAATCCGGAACTGTTCGATCAGCACCAGTTCGTCGCGCACCGGGTCGTAGGGAATGACGGCGGCGACTTTTCCGCCCAGTTTGACCTCGCGCTGGAGCAAACCGGTCCATCCGCCGGCGAATAGCCGGTGCCGCAGATGCAGGCGGTCGATGCTAATAAACCCGTCGAGCAGGGTCTTGCGCGTCTCAAGGGCAACATCGTTCCGGTTCATTGCCGGCTAGCTCCAGCGCTTGCGCAGGGTGTTACGGTTGGTGGCGAGCCATTGCACGCCGATGATGCCGATCGAATTGTCGATCGCGCCGCTGGCGACCAGGTCCATCATTTTATCGATGGATTGGGTGAAGACGCGGATATCCTCGCCTTCGGCGGGAACGCCATGGACGCCGCCGGCCCCGGCGCTGGAAACCTCGCCGCAGAACAGCGATACGAACTCGCTGCAACCGCCGGGGCTGGGATAGAAATCGATGATCTTTTCCAATCGGGCGACGGTGCAGCCGGTTTCCTCCAGGGTTTCCCGGCGCGCCATATCCTCGGCGCTCTCGCCTGGCTCGATGATGCCGGCGACGATCTCGATGCTCCACGGATGCGCGTCGCCGGCCAGGTACATGCCGCCGCGAAACTGTTCGAGCAAAACCACTTTGTCGGCAACCGGATCGTAGGGAATCACCGCCGCCACCGGGGCGCGCAGCATGATCTCGCGGCTCAGCACCGGACTCCAGCCGCCGTCGAACAGCCGGTGCCGGAGATGAAGATGATCCATGCGGAAAAACCCGTCATGCAGCGTTTGCGTGGATTCCACGATGACGTCGTCTCGATCCATCTTTGCCTCGTTCTGTTTCTGCTTTGCTGGGAATGGTGTATTTATATCAAGGACGGTGGGTAGGGAAATACAGGCGAAGGGCGGGGCGATGACTGATATCGGCGTCATGCGGACGGATTTCGAGAAAGATCCGTCGATAAAAATCCGTAAAGTGGAGATGATCCCGCTGCATATCCCGTTCGCGACGCCGTTTCAGATTGCCACGGCGCGGGAATCGAGCCGCGATTTCCTCGAAGTGCTGATTTTGCGCCTTCACACCGATCAGGGCATCGTCGGCATCGGCGAGACCCAGGCCTGGCGCCGGCAGGGCAGCGCGGAACTGCTGGCGAATCTCATGCATTCGATCAAGACGCGGTTCGAGCCGCTGCTGATCGGTCGCTCGCCATTCGATATCAATGCGATCATGTACGATCTGAACGCAACGCTTTACAATTCGCTTTATGCGCAGGCCGCCATTGGCGATGCGCTTTACGATCTGGTCGGTAAATCCCTCAACGTGCCGGTACATGCGTTGCTGGGCGGTAAGTGCCGCGACCGGGTGCGGGTCGGCGCGGTGCTGTCGATGAAGCCGAATGTCGAGGAATTGGTCGAGGCGGCGCAGGCATTCCATGACCGCGGCTTCCGTCATTTCGGGCTCAAGATCGGCATCGATTCCGCCGCCGATCTGCGCAATGCCCAAGCGCTCCGCGAGGCTTTCGGCGAAGACATCGTGCTGCGCGTGGACGCCAATGCGATGATGAATTTCGATGCCGCCGTGACCCTGCTGCGCAAGCTGGAACCCTTCGATATCGATGTCGCCGAACAACCGATTGCGATCTGGGACGTGGACGGGCTGGCGGCGCTGGCGCGTGCGGTTGCAATGCCGATCATGGCCGACGAATCGGTGTCGACCGATCATTCGCTGCTGGACATAATCCGGCAGCGCGCCGCGACGGTGGTGCAGACCAAGACGGCGAAGAACGGCGGCATCCACTATATCCGGCGGCTCTGGCACCTGGCGGAGGCGGCGGGCATGCGCATCTATCCCGGCAACCATCCCAGCACCAGCGTCGCAACCTCGGCCGTGGCGCAAATGTGCGCCGCCTCGCCGACGCCGGTGATGGAAGGCGTGTTCGCCGTCGGCGTCAGTGGCGCGCTGGCCGACGATATCGTCGAAAACCCGATCCGGCCGGTCGACGGCGAAGTGCCGGTGCCCGACGGTCCTGGGCTCGGCGTTACTCTGGATGAGGAAAAACTGGCGAAGTACCGCGTGGAGTTTTGACCCGGCAAGCGCGCAACCGATCCCGACGGCCAGTGCCATGACATCGCCGCGAAGGCTGGCTGATTTTGCCGGGGCTATACGCTATAGATCATCGCAGACAGGGGTATGAGGCTTGGAACGATGAGCGGTGCTGCGGCCGGTGGCCATGCGTTGATGTTCTACGGCCAGCTGGAGCGGCTCGATCCGGCGCGCCATGGCGATCTGGCGCTTTCGGTCGCGCCGAAAGTTTTCGATTTCGCCCGGCCGGCCAATTCGGTGCCCTTGAACGCGCTGGAATTCGTCACCGCCGCCCGGCATTATCCAATTCTGTTCAATGGCGACGAGCAGGGCATGCCGCTGGCCCTGGTCGGATTGCGCGCGCGTGAAAATCTGTTCGTTGAAGCGGACGGACAGTGGGCGAAAGGCTGCTATATTCCGGCCTTCGTTAGGCGCTACCCGTTCGTGCTGGTAAATCAAGCCGACAAGATCGCGCTTTGCATCGACAGCGCGTCTGCCATGATCGAGCGGGCCGGCGAGCGGTGCCTGTTCGAAGATGACCGGCCGAGCGGCGTGCTACGCGGCGTGGCCCGGTTTTGCGCCGCCTATGCACAAGAACAAAATCGGACGCAAGAGTTGGTCCGTGCGCTGCGCGCGGCCGACATACTGGTCGAGCGCGCGGTCAATATCGACCTTCCCGATGGGACAAAGGTGGCGATGCGCGGCTTTAACAGCCCGTTGACGAAGTCTGCCCTGGACGAAGGAGCCATCGTCTGATTCTCTGGGGGCCTGTCTTGAAGGGGATTTGCCGATGGCAATGGGACAGC
>PTKA01000209.1 GCA_002937525.1 Alphaproteobacteria bacterium MarineAlpha10_Bin3 | reverse complement strand
CTGAGGCTCTCGAAGGGACCAACGGCAAGGCCGCGGCCTGCGATATCTATCAACGAAGCAATTTGCCACCGGGCTTCACCGTGCAAGGCCCGGTCATCATTGTCGAACCGACGACCAGCACGCCGGTTCCAGCGAACTGGCGGCTGACCGTTCAGGACAATGGTGCAATCATGCTGACGCGGAGCAAGCCATGACCAAATTTCAGATCGATCCCGCCGATTTCAACGTCATCACCGGCGCCTTCAAATCGGTGGCGCAGGAGATGCAGGACATCCTTTTGCGTTCGGCCTATTCATCCATCGTGCGCGAGGCAAAAGACTGTTCAACCTGCGTCATGGACGCGAGCGCGCGCACTGTCGCCCAGGCCGAGGCGATCCCGATTCACATGAATTCCCTGGCTGCGGTGGTGCCCGCCATCCGCGCCAAATACGATCTGGCAAACCTGCGCCCGAACGACGCCTTCGTCACCAATAATCCGTATGAATACGGCCAGCATTTGAACGATATCATCTTTATTCTGCCGGTGTTTCAAGACGACCAGCTGGTCGTCTTTACCGGCACGATCTGCCACCACCTGGAATTGGGGGACGCGGTTGCCGGGACGAACGCCAACGCAACCGACCTGTACCAGGAAGGATTGATTCTGCCAACCATGCGGATCGATCTGGATCGGGATCTTAATGACGGGCCGGTCGAGCAGATTATTGCCGCCAATGTGCGGCTGCCGGACATCATCATCGGCGATTTTCACGCCCAGATTTCGGCCGCCATCCGGGGCCGCGGCCTGATGGGTGAATTAATCGACCGGTATGGCTTGCCATTGATCGCCGCCTGCATGTCCGCGGTGCAGGATTATTCGGAAAACATGCTGCGCGCGACCATTGCCAAATTACCCGACGGCGAATATTTCGGCGAGGATACGCTGGATGGTCAGTTCCTGGGCGGCCCGCAACCGGTCATTCGCGCCCGTGTCGTGATCGACGGCGACAGCGCCTTGATTGACATGTCGCATAGCGACGACCAGGTTTCCTGGCCCGTCAACGCCCCGGTGGCCTCGACCCATTCCGCCGTGCTGACCGTGTTCGGACAACTCGCCGGCGCGGACGTGCCGACCAATGACGGCATCTACCGGCCAATCGAAATCAGGACCCGGAAGGGATCGGTTCTCGACCCCCATCACCCGGCCCCGGTGCGCGGCCGGATGTCCTCGGCCTACCGCACCGGCACGGCGGTCAAACGCGCGATGGCCAGCGCCGCGCCGGACATGTTTTCCGCCTCCGGCAATGACACCACCAACACCATCACCATGAGTTGCCGAGGCGGGGGGCCAAATGGCCGGTTGGAGATGTTCGCGGAAATCATCATGGGCGGCAACGGCGCCGGCATCCATAATGACGGCGCCGAAGTCGTCGCCCAGATGCTGTCGAACACCGGCAACACCCCGGTCGAAGCGATCGAGATGGATCAACGTTTCGTCCGGGTGCGAGACTACGCGCTGATCGCAGATTCGGGCGGCGCCGGCCGCCAGCGCGGCGGGCTTGGGGGTGCGCCGGTCCTATGACATCTTGAAGGACGGCGTATTGATCAGCACCAATAGCGACCGCCACGATTCATCGCCCTGGGGACTGGCCGGCGGCCACGATTCGGGCCGGACCACATTTACCCTTTATCGCGGCAATAAGGCGGTCCGTATTCCCGGTGCATCCAACATAGAATGTGGCAAAGGCGACCGTTTTGTCATCGAAATTTGCGGTGGCGGCGGCTACGGCGACCCCACGGAGCGCGACCGCGAGGCGGTGCGCGAAGATGTCCGTTGCGGCCGGGTCAGCGAACAGGCGGCGGCCGATATCTACGGCCTGGTCAATCGCTAACGGGCCATTCGCCCTCGAAAAAATCGAGCAGTTTCGCCGCGACGTATTCGGGCTGTTCTTCGGGCAGAAAGTGGCCGCAATCGGGGACCAAATCTCCGGTGACGTGTTGTGCAACGCGGCGCATCGATTGCTCCGGCTCGTGGGCCCGGCCCCGCGACTGGGTTTTTTCGCCGCCCATCGCCAAGACCGGCATCGGCAAGCGGAACCCGGATTCGAGCAACGCGCGATTGGCGGCCGCGTCATCGGGCAGCGCGCGGTAATAGGCAAAGCCGGCCCGCATCGCGCCCGGCTGGGTATAGGTCCGCAGATATTCGGCGACCGTCTTCGGGCCGATGGCACCCGGCACCCATGAAAATTCGCGGTAAAACCAGCCAAGATAAATATCCTCGCGGCCCTGGATCAGCGCTTCGGGCAGGTCCAGGGTCATGTGAAAGGCATGGTGCCAGCGGCGTCCGCCTTGGCTGAAATCACCGCCGTCGCCGGGAATGACCACGTCGAGTATCGCCAGTTTCTCGACCGCATCCGGATGCGCCGCCGCCAGCGCGAAGGCGACCGGACCGCCCCAATCATGTCCCGCCAGGCGAAAACGCGCATGGCCCAGCGTCTCGTGAACAAGCCGCCAGATATCGTTGGCGACGGTTTGCTTGTCGTAGCCGCCGGCCGGACGGGACGAACCGCCGAGGCCGCGCAGATCCGGCGCAACCACCGTATAATGCCGCGCCAGTACGGGAATGACGTGCCGCCATTCATACCAGGTTTCCGGCCAACCATGCAGCAGTACGACCAGCGGCCCTTCCCCCGCCGTCACATAATGCAGCATGACATCGCCAAGATCGGCATGCCGGTGGACGATTTCAGCCGTGTTATTTTGCGCCGGCGTCAGCAAAGTTCTTCGCCCATTGCATGACCGCTCCGCACCTCGGTGCTGGAATCCGAACTCCGACGCTTAGATTTGGGCGTAAACATTTCCTCGACGATCGGACATTCAGGCACGACGCCCGTGGCGCATTGTCTGGCCATGTTTTCCAGTACCTTTTTGATTTTCCTTAAATCGGCAATTTTACGCCTAACGTCCTTAATATGCGCGCGGGTTATGGTTTCTATGTCCGCACAGGAATAATTACCGCCATCGACCATTCCCAGCATCCCGCAAACCTCGTTTAACGTGAATCCCAGTTCATTACCGCGACGTATGAAGGTCAACCGCTTTTCGTCCGACTCACTATATAGGCGGTGTCCACCGGGCGACCGGGGCGGAGCGGGCATGAGTCCGATGCGTTCGTAAAACCGGATGGTTTCGACGATGCATCCCGTGCGCTTAGAGAGTTCACCGATCAACATGATCCATAATCCGTCCTTCCGGCATTGCCGAAGATTTTTCTTGTTACTGTAGTTTGTACAGGAATTATAATCCGGCTTCGTGTAAAAAATAGGACGAACAACGATGAACGACAAAATAATGCTGCGGGCAGGTATTGCCGGAAGCCTCATGGCCGCGATTTGCTGCTTCACGCCGGCACTTGTCTTTCTTGTCGGCGCAATGGGCCTGTCCGCGTTCGTGGGCTGGCTGGACTACGGCTTGTTTCCGATCCTGTTCGCATCGTTGGGGCTGGTCGCGTTGGCGCTTTACAGGCGCGCCGGCGCCAAGGGCGGGTCGCCAAAGGCGATAATTATCGCCGTCGTGGTAGCGCTTTCGGTGCTCATCATCTGGCTTGAATTCAGATACGCCTTGCGCATTTCAATCGCCGCCCTCCTGGCTGTCGCGGTCTATGGCTTCGTCCTGCGGCGCGGCGGCAACGCGAAGGAAGCAACGTCATGACCCAATCCAGCTTTCGCCCCGGCAACGGCAATTACGATCTTGCCGTCATCGGCGCCGGATCGGCCGGTTTTTCGGCCGCGATCACGGCAGCCGAACAGGGCGCAAAAGTCGCCCTCATCGGCCACGGCATGATTGGCGGCACCTGCGTCAATGTCGGCTGCGTACCCTCCAAGACAATGATCCGCGCGGCGGAAGGACTGCATCACACGACGCAATTGAGCCGGTTTGGCGGCATGGATGGCAAAGCGGCGGTTACGGACTGGCAAGCACTCATGGCCAAGAAGGATGCGCTGGTCGGCGAACTGCAGCAGGCCAAATATATCGACGTGCTGCCCGCCTACAACAATATCGCCTATCTGGAGGGCCGGGCGCGTTTTCACGATGGCGCGATAAGGGTCGATGGTGCGGCGGTCGTGGCGGCCAAAACCATCATCGCGACCGGCGCGTCCGCGCATGTGCCGGCGATTGCGGGGCTGGACGCGGTCGACTGGTTGACCAGCACGACGGCGTTGGAATTACCGGCGCTGCCGGAAGGCGAACCGGAAATCAGCGCGGCACTGGCGGAATATTTTAGCGCCGAAGGCATCGCCGTGCATACCGGTCTGG
>PTKA01000208.1 GCA_002937525.1 Alphaproteobacteria bacterium MarineAlpha10_Bin3 | reverse complement strand
CGGGGCAAAGCCCCGCCGTATCCGCGGTTGCGCCGATTCTCGACGTATCGGGCGTAACCCTCCAATACAAGACCAAGGAACATTTGATCACCGCGACCTACCGGGTCGGGTTTCAGGTCTTTCCGTCGGACCGGTTCGTGCTGCTTGGCCCGTCGGGCTGCGGCAAGTCGACCTTGCTGAAGGGTGTCGCCGGTTACATGGCGCCGGTCGAAGGCACGATGAAGCTGAACGGCCGGGAAATCACCGAACCGGGCCCCGACCGGGTCATGGTGTTTCAGGAATTCGACCAGCTTTTGCCGTGGAAAACGGTCAAGCAGAACATCACCTTTGCCCTGCTGAACGGCAAGAAATGCGCCAGCCGGGCCGAAGCCGACGATGTCGCCATGGAATATATCAAGAAGGTAAAACTCGAACGCTTCGAGGATACCTATCCCCATATGTTGTCCGGCGGCATGAAGCAGCGGGTCGCCATCGCCCGCGGCATGGCGATGGAACCCGATATCCTGTTGATGGACGAACCGTTCGCGGCGCTCGACGCGCTGACCCGGCGCCAGATGCAAGAAGAACTGCTGCAGCTTTGGGAAGACACCCGGTTCACCGTTTTGTTCGTTACCCATTCGATCGAGGAAGCCGTCATCATCGGCAGCCGCATCCTGATCATGTCGCCCCATCCGGGCCAGGTGAAAGCGGAACTGAACGCCCATCATCTGGGCCACACGAATGTCGGCGATGATGATTTCGCGGCGCTGCAAGACCGCATCCACACCATGATCTTCGCCGATCAGGTGCTTGAAGACGAAGTCGAAAACCATGGCTGAGGGTGGCGCCGCCGGCCCGGCGGCCGCGGTCATTATCCGTTCGGAATACGAACACAAATCGCTGGGCAAGGCCGGAACCGGCGAAGTCCAGCGCCGCCTGTCGTGGTTCGAACGGCTCTCCAACATCGATTCGGTGCGCAAATACACCGTGCTTGTCGGTGTGCTGGTTATCTGGGAGCTGTACACCATCGTGGCGGATGTTCCGCCCTTGATGTTCTCTAGCTTCTCGGATACCGCGGCGGCGCTGGTGAACGCGCTGGTCAATGAAGGTTTGCTGCAAAATATCTGGAATTCGATCAGCACGCTGTTCAAGGGCTATGTCATCGGCATCGGCATTGCCGTGGTTCTGGTGACGCTGGGCGTGACGACCCGCTTTGGCACCGATCTTTTGACCACCCTCACGGCGATGCTGAACCCGCTGCCGGCCATCGCCTTGCTGCCGATGGCGATGATCTGGTTCGGTCTGGGCGAAGCGGCGATCATCTTCACCTTGCTGCATTCGATCATCTGGCCGGTCGCCCTGAACATGCATACCGGGTTCCTGGGCGTCAGCGAGACCCAGCGGATGGTTGGCCGCAATTACGGACTGAAAAACATCCGCTATATCGTCAAGATTCTGATGCCGGCCGCGTTTCCGTCGATCCTGACCGGGCTGCGCATCGGCTGGGCCTATGCATGGCGGACCTTGATCGCCGCCGAGCTGGTTTTCGGCGGGCAGGTGATGGACACGTCCGGCCAGATGGGCGCGAAGGGGTCCAATGCGGGCGGCCTGGGGTGGATCATCTTCCAGAATCAGATGGACCTGCGCATTCCCTATGTCTTCGCCGGGCTGCTCTCGGTCATTCTGGTCGGCGTGCTAATCGAGAATTTGATCTTCCGGACCATCGAGGAGCGAACGGTCCGCAAATGGGGCATGCAAAAGGCATGAGTGAGATTCAATTTGGCGTCCATGTCCGGCCGGAATTCGTCGCCGAGGTTCTGACCGTTCCGGACAATGTCAATATCGAACGGCGCCTGTCGCGCTTCGAGCGCATATCCAACATCAATGCGGTTCGCAAGCTGACGATCCTGCTGGGCCTGATCGTCTCCTGGGAAGCCTACACGCAGATCGCCAATGTCGAAGTGCTGCTGTTTCCGTCGTTTTCGATCAGTATCCAGGCATTGTGGGAAACCATGCTGACCGGCGAGATATTCGAGAAAATCTGGGCGTCGCTCAGTATTCTGGTGGTGGGCTATGTCGCCGGGCTACTCCTCAGCGCCGTGCTGTTGATCGTGGCGGTGACGTCGCGGATCGGCGGCGATATCCTCAGCACATTGACGGCGATGTTCCAGCCGCTGCCGGCGATCTCCCTGCTGCCGTTGGCGATGCTGTGGTTCGGTCTTGGCGCGCCGAGCCTGATTTTCGTCACCATTCATTCGGTGTTGTGGGCGGTGACCCTCAGCACCCTTACCGGGTTCATGGCGGTCAGCGAGACGCTCCGCATGGTCGGCCGCAATTACGATCTGCGCGGTATTTTCTATATCTTGAAGATTCTCGTGCCGGCGGCCTTCTCGTCGATTCTGACCGGCCTCAAAATCGGCTGGGCATTCGCCTGGCGGACCTTGATCGGCGCCGAGCTGGTGTTCGGTGCCCTGTCGGGCAAGGGCGGGCTTGGCTGGATGATCTACGAAAATGGCGACAATCTGGATACCGAATACGTCTTTGCCGCACTTTTCACCGTGATCCTGGTTGGGTTGCTGGTGGAAAACGTGATTTTCCGCAATATCGAGATGAAGACCGTCAACAAATGGGGTATGCAGCACTAACACCAAGAGGAACCGAGCCAAACCGCACCTGACCGCCGCCGCGCGATAGGGAGAAGACCATGCCCAAGACATTGAAACCCGAAGCCATCGAAGGGCTGCGCCGCGACGGCTTTCATTTCCCCATTGCGGCGATCTCGCCACGCCAGGCGGCCGACTACCGCCAGCAACTCGAAACCTTCGAGGCGGCGAATGGCGGCGCCTTGACAGGCGCCAACCGGTTCAAGACCCACCTTTTGTTCAAATGGCTGGCCGATCTGATCCGGGCGCCCTATATCCTCGATACCGTCGAGGACCTGATTGGCCCGGACATCCTGTGCTGGACCACGCATTGGTTCATCAAGGAAGCGCGCAGCCCCGATTATGTCTCCTGGCATCAGGACAACAACTACTGGGGCCTGGATACCAAGAATCTGGTCAGCGTCTGGATAGCCTTGTCGCCAGCCACGGTGGAAAGCGGCTGCATGCGCATGCTGCCCGGCAGCCACCTGGCGCCGCCGATGCCGCATGTCGATACCAGCGCCAAACACAATATGCTGACCCGCGGTCAGACCATCGACGTCGATATCGACGAGCGCAAGGCGGTCAATATCGAAGTGAAGACCGGCGATGCGGCGTTGTTCGCCTATGAAATCGCCCATGCGTCCCATCCCAACCACAGCGGCGACCGCCGCATTGCCGTGGTGCTGCGCTACATCCCGCCGGAAACCCGCCAGACCCTGTCCGACTGGGATAGTGCGGCACTGGTTCGCGGCGTGGATAATTACGGCCATTTCGAGCATGAACCCGAACCGGCATGCGACCTTGACCCCGTCGCCGTGGCCTTCCACAAGAAAGCCGAAGAACAGCAGCGGAAAATCTACTTCCAGGGGACCGAATGGCAGGACAGCCGCGTCTCCTCGCAAGGGGTCGCATCGCCCTATTAACGCTCCTTGGTATAAACCGACCGGACACGGCCTTTCACGCCTATGGAGATGAATTTGGCATCGCACGATTTTCGCGCCGTCGGTTTTGCGCTGCGCCTGCATGCCGGGGCCAACGCCCTGGACCAACTGCCGGCCGAAGTCGAACGCCAGAAAGCGCGGCGCGCCTTCGTGATCTGCGGCCAGACAGTGGCGCGCAAAACCGGCCTGCTGGGCCGTATCGAAGCCGGGCTGGGTCCGCTTTACGCCGGCGCGTTCGATGCGATGGACAAGGATTCAAGCTGGCCGGCGGTGGAACGCGCACTGGCGTCCGCGCGCGCCGCCAAGGCGGATTTGCTGATCGCGGTTGGCGGCGGCAGCGTGGTCGTGGGGACCCGCATGGTCGCCATCCTGCTGGCCGAAACCGGCGATCCCTACAGCCTGATGACGCAATATCCGCAAGGCAAACCGGCTTATTCGCCGCGCCTGATGGCCCCCAAGCCGCCGATAATCAACGTCGTCACGACGCCGAACACGGCCATGAACCGGGCCGGATCGGCGCTAAAAAACGACAATCTCGACCACCGCATGGAATTCTATGATCCCAAAACCCGCCCGGTCGCGCTGATCTGGGACGCCGACGCCCTGTTGAGCGCGCCGCCGGCGCTGATCCGCTCCACCGCAACGACGAATTTTTCCACCGCGCTGCGCGCGCTGGGCGCCGCCGACATGAGCCCCTTGGCGCAAGCCGACCGGCGGCACGCTTTCGCGCTACTGCATGACGGGCTGCCCCGGATCATGGAC
>PTKA01000207.1 GCA_002937525.1 Alphaproteobacteria bacterium MarineAlpha10_Bin3 | reverse complement strand
ATGAATTCTCGCCAAACGAATGTGCGAACTACCTCGTAAATTCAGGCTATGCGTCAACCTAATCCGATCCCGCTCTAATAGCGGTGCCGGTGCAATTCCAGCAGCGGAAAGGCGCTGGCGATATGCGGGTCGGTGACCGCCTCGGCGGCTTCGATACAGCTTGCGTCCAATTCGTCCAGGCTGGTGCGGCCCAGCAGGCCGAGGCAGATCGTCATCTCTTCCTCCAGCAATTCCAGGACCCGGACCAGCCCGTCCTTGCCCGCCGCCGCCAGCCCGTAGCCCTGCATCCGCCCGATGCCGACCGCATCGGCACCAAGCGCGATCGCCTTGACGATATCGGTGCCACGGCAAAACGCGCCATCGACGATCACCGCCGCCTTGCCATCGACGGCGGCGACGACTTCCGGCAGCACCGCCATCGAACCGCGGCCATGGTCGAGTTGCCGGCCGCCATGGTTGGAAACATAGATTCCATCGACGCCATGCTCGACGCAAAGTGCCGCGTCTTCGGCGGTGCCGATGCCCTTCAGGATCAAGGGAATGTCGTGGCTGTCCTTGAAGCGTTTTACGTTGTCCCAGCTATACATCGCCTGAAATTCCATGCCGGTGGCACCGGTCCGCCAGGGCTTGACGAAACGGTTCGCCATATCGCGCTCCCGGCGGCTGTAATGGGCCGTATCGACGGTGATGCAGAACGCGTAATAGCCGTGGTCGATGGCGCGGCGGATATAGTCGTCCTCGAAGGCGTCGTCGCCGCGAACATAGAGCTGGAAAATGCGCGCATTGTCCGCCGCCTGGGCGGTTTCCTCCAGCCCCGGCGCGCAGCGCGAACTCAGCATATGGACGATGTCGAAGGCTTCGGCCGCCTGGGCCGATGTCGCGCCGCCGCCGCAATGGAACGATTCGAGCGATCCGATTGGCGCCAGCAGCACCGGAATACGCATTTTTTGGCCGAGCAGCGCGCCGCCGACATCGATGTTCGAAACATCGCGGCAAATCCGCGGCCGGAAGGCGATCCGGTCGAGCGCCAGCCGGTTGCGGCGCAACGTGGTTTCGGTTTCGGCCCCGCCGGCAAGGTAGTCCCACTGGTCGCGCGGCAGGTTTTTTTGCGCCTTGCCGACAATTTCATGCAATGTCGGGAATTCGCCCGCCAGGCTGTTCGATATCGCCATCTGTTAGATTTTACCCACCAGTTCCGCCTTCATCTGCGCCGCCGCTGCCATGTTGCGTTCGTGTTCGCCGGGGAAGCGCAACGCCAGATGGGTTGCGCCGGCGTCGACGAAACCCTGTAGCCATGCTACCGCGCCCGCCCAGCTGCCGGCATAGCACCCCTGTCTGCGGCGCAGGATTTCAGCCGGTTGACCGTAATATTGTTCAAGATACGCGTTGAGCCACCGCGAGGCCAGCGCCACATCCTCGTCGATGCACAGCGTTAGATAGACCGCGCCGGTGAGTTCGTCCGGGTCGCGCCCGGCGGCGCTGGCGTGACCGCGCAGCGTGGCCCAGTTGTCGCGCCAAACGCTGGCCTCGTTCGGCCCGGACGGAAACCAGCCATCGAAAGTGCGCCCGGTCCGCCGCAATGTGCCGGGCGCGCCGCCGCCGCCCCAGATCGGCGGCCCGCCGGGGGTATGGGGCGTCGGCCCCAGGACGCCGCCGCGAACCGTCCAGCGTCCGTCCCAATCGACCGGCTTGCCGGACCACAGCGCCTGGCAAAGCCGCATTCCTTCCATCATGCGGCCGACACGTTTTTCGAAGGCAACGCCGGCGGCGTCGAACTCGGCGCGCACCGCAGGCTGGTCATTGCCGCTGCCGATGCCGAGGATTAGACGGCCCTCGCATAGCTGGTCCAGGGTCGCCACTTGATGGGCGAGCAACACCGGATTGCGCAGGATTGGCAGCAGCACCGCGGTGCCGAGCGTAATCCGGCGGGTTCTGCCGGCGATGGCGGCCAGCAACGCTAATGGTTCATGGCGCGGTTTGGCCAATAGGGAGTCGCCAACCCAGAGCGAGTCCAGCCCGAGCCCCTCGGCCCGGTCCGCAAGCGCGAGCAGCGCGGCCGTTTCAGGCTGACCGCCCATGACCCGCTCGCGGGTCGGCAGCAAGTATCCGATGCGAACCGTCATGCCCTAAACGCCCCATTCCCGCCTCAGTCGGCGGCCTCGGCGTCCGGGGCGGCGACGATTTCGGTGGCGAAATTGCCCGGCGAGACAATTTCCAGAACCTGAAAATCCTCCGAACAGGCAATTTCGCGATGTGCGATCAGCGGCGTTTGCTGGATGCAGTCGCCTTTTTCGATGCGATGGACGCCGTGACCCTCATATTCGAATTCGGCCCAGCCTTCGAGGACATAGACGAACTGGAAATCGCAGATATGGCGGTGCCATTGCTGCACCTGGTCGGTATTTTTCTTGCCGTTGGCGCGCACGATATGGGCCACATAATCGCCCTTGGTCGCATCCTTGGTGCCGAGGTCGCGATATTCGAATATGTCCCGCAACCCTGTGGTCCAGGTCGCCTCGGACGCCTTGGCGTGGACGAAATTCCAGTCGCGTTTTTCCATCGTACTCTCCTGCAAATCGGGTTATGCGGTTGAGTTTATACCAATATATCGGCGGTGGTTGAAGATTCCCAAAGACTCCCGGGGCCGATCCGCGTTACGTTCGGCTGCCGTCATGCAGGAGGATCGGGATATGAAGATACAATCGGCTTGGTCATGTCGTGCTCAAGGTCAGCAATCAGGCGCGGGCGGAAGCCTTCTACAACGGCATCCTCGGCCTGCCGATCGTCGCCCGGATGGAGGAGCGCGCGATGACCTTCTTCAGCCTCGGCAACCATCACGACTTCGCCATCGCGGCAATCGGCGACCATGCGCCCGCAGCCGATAAATCGGCCGTTGGCCTTGCCCATGTCGCCTTCAAGATCGGCGACGATCTGGCAACCCTGAAAGCGGCGCAGGCCGACCTGAACGCCGCCGGCGTGCAGACCCGCGCGATAGATCACGGCGTCAGCCAGTCGCTCTATTTCGCCGATCCCGACGGCAATGGGGTCGAAGCCTATGTCGATGGATCGGATTTGTGGAAACGCGAACCGCAAGCCGTCGCCCATTCGCAAGCAATGGTTCTGTAAGGGCCGGCGCGGCCGCCGTGCAAAAGAGTTCTTGCATTATTTTCCTATTATAGATATAATCGTCCGGCGTTTGATTTTGTCTTTCGCCGGCATCGATTCTGCCCCGGCATCGCCCCGGCGATGTATCGCAATGCTAAGCAATGATAAGGATAAAAACGAATTGTGATCTGGCGACAGTAAATCGTCGATAATTCGTTAATCGCGTGTATTTTCGAGCGCCGGATTACGGCGCGACCTCGGAGATGAAATCCTCGAACTTGCCGCTTGAATGGCGGGGGATTTCATCGACGCGAACCAGGGCGAGGTCGAACGACTGGCCGAGGGCGGAAAGGATCATCTTTCGCATCCGGGTTTCCTCACCGTCCCTGAAGGGCCGCGAGAGGATCAGCCGCATTTCGATCTCGTGGTAGCTTTTCTGGATCATTTGATATTGCTGCAGCGGCCCGATCTCATGCAGGTGCAGGGCGGCGATGTCGGGGAACAGTTGTTCGCCCGATTCCAGATACAGCATATTGCGCACCCGGCCGAAAATGCGTTGCAGCACCGGCAGGCCGCGCCCGCAGGCGCAAGGCGGGCCGAACTGCGCCAGGTCGCCGATCTCGTAGCGGATGAACGGCATCGCGAAATTATGCAGATCGGTCACCAGCACGCGGCCGGTTTCCCCGGCCGCGCAAGGGGTGCCGTCATCGTCGATGACTTCGACCAGCACGTTTTCCGACTGCACATGGTAATATTGCGGATGTTCGGGGCATTGCAGCGCGATCATCGACACCTCGGCGGCGCTGTACATATCCTCGACCGTGACGCCCATGACCCGTTCGATCACGCTGCGCTGGCCGGGGCTTAGCGCCTCGCTGAAGGTCACCAGGGATTTCAGCCACGGCATCTCGATTCCGCTGGCCTGGCAGCGCAGCGCCAGGGCGTGAAAATTGGTCGGGTAGGACAGGATATAAGGCGGGCGTTCCTTGGCGATCCAGTGCAGTTGTTCGCCCAATGTGCAATGCGCCGAATTCAGCATGATCGAGGGTCCGGTCTGGTAGACCGTGGTCCAGGATTTCTGATGGCGACCCTGCGGGGCCATCGCGACGCCGTGATCGTGGAGCAAATCTTCGACTTGCCGCAGTGAAAGCGGAAACCGGACATACATCATCACGGCAAGACGGATAATTTCGGGCGAAGTCTTGAAATAACGGAATGTATTTCTCATC
>PTKA01000206.1 GCA_002937525.1 Alphaproteobacteria bacterium MarineAlpha10_Bin3 | reverse complement strand
TTCAGGCGGCCCGATAGACGCGCGCCGGATTCAGCCATGGTCAATCGGCCGGTGAACTCGACCGACGCCGCGGCTTCGATCAATGCGAGCTTGAGGTTGAGCCCGACCGGCTGGCCCGGCGTCACGGCGCTGGATTTGAACGTCACCGAAAACGGTATTTCGCGATACCACGCATCGGCGGCGATAACGAAGGGTCCGGCCAGGGACGGTGCTGAAATCGCCATGGTCACGCGATTGACCACATGCGCGGCATCCTGGCCGGCCGCGCGGTAAATTACCGAACCGTTGGTGACCGTGACGCCGGCAAGCGAAATATCGATCGCCCCGCCGGTGCCGCGTCCGGCCGGCGAACCCGTGGCCCCGGCGGGCCCGGTGGCAATAGCGATGTCCCAGCTCGCCTTGCCGCCGGCGCCGACCTCCAGCGCCAGAACGGGTTCGATCAGCTCCAGCCGTTCAACGGCAATCCGGCCTTCCAGCAAGGCGCCGACCGAAAGACGCAGGCGCAGTTCCTTCAAGCGCAGCATATCGGGTGTCCGGGCGCCGTCGAAATTGGCGATCCGGACCCCCGCGACGCGCAAGGCCGGGGCGGGTAGTATGGCGAAGGAGACATCGCCGTCGATCGCCACGGCGCGCCCGATTTTGTCCTGTACGGCGGCGGCGATCTGGCCCTTATAGGCGTTCCAGTCGATGAAGCCCGGCCCAATCAGAACGGCCGCGACAAGCACGGCCAGCAGTCCGGCCACTGCGAACGCTAATTTTTTCACGACAAGGCTCCGAGGACCGTCAATGCCTCTAGGTTAGGCAGTCGGATAGAGGGATTCAAACAGATATCACACCCGCAGCATCTTGCCCGGATTCATGATGTTGGCGGGGTCGAGCGCGGTTTTGATCGACCGCATCACGCTGACCGCCTCGCCATGTTCGGCGATCAGAAAATCCACCTTGCCGATCCCGATCCCATGCTCGCCGGTGCAGGTGCCGCCCATCGCGATGGCGCGCAGATTAAGCCGCTCGATCAGCGCCTTGGCTTGTTTCATCTCGTCCGCATCGTCGCGGTCGACAAGAATGACCAGGTGAAAATTGCCGTCCCCGGCATGACCGACGATCGGCGCCAGCAAGCCGCTTTCCTCGATATCGCGCTGCGTATCCAAGACGCATTCCGCCAGCCGCGAAATCGGCACGCAGGCGTCCGTCGTGATCCCGGTCTTGCCGGGGGCCAGCGCCAACGCGGCGAAGTAGGCGTCATGGCGCGCCTGCCACAGCTTGTTGCGTTCTTCGGTCCGGTCGGTCCATTGAAAGTTGCCGCCGCCAAACTCATCGGAAATCGCGCCGACCTGCTCGGCTTGTTCGCGCACCGACGCTTCGGTGCCGTGAAATTCGAACCACAAAGTCGGTTTGGCCTGGTAACCTTCGAGCTTGGAATAGGCGATGCAGGCGCCCATCTGAAGGTCGTCGAGCAATTCGATACGGGCCACCGGAATGCCCGATTGTATCGTGAGGATCACGGTGTTTATCGCGTCCCCAAGCGTGGGATACTGGCAGACGGCGGACGATATCGCCTCGGGAATGCCGTATAGCCGAAGCTGGATTTCGGTGATGACGCCCAGCGTTCCCTCCGACCCGACAAACAGGCGGGTCAGATCGTAACCGGCCGCCGATTTGCGCGCCCGGCCGCCGGTGCGGATCACCCGGCCGTCGGCCAGCACGACGGTAAGACCCAGCACGTTCTCGCGCATGGTGCCGTAACGCACCGCATTGGTGCCGCTGGCCCGGGTCGCGGCCATGCCGCCGAGCGATGCGTCGGCGCCAGGATCAATCGGGAAAAACAACCCGGTATCGCGCAAATATTCGTTCAACTGCTTGCGCGTCACCCCGGCTTGCACCCGGCAATCGATATCCTCGCTATTGACTTGCAGAACCGCATCCATTTGCGACAAGTCGATGGAAACGCCGCCATGCACGGCGATGACATGGCCTTCGAGCGACGTTCCCGTTCCGTAGGGGATGACCGGCACGCCGTGCGCGGCGCAGATCTTGACGATGGCGCAGACTTCCTCGGTTGAATGTACGAAGCACACCGCGTCGGGCGCGGCCGGGGGCAGATAATCCTCGCCGCTGGCATGGTGGTCGCGGACCGCGGCGGCGGTTGAAAGGCGGTCGCCGATCACGGCGCGCAGTTCGGCCAGGAACAGTTCGCTTGCCGGGGCACGCGCGGTATCGGCCGTCATGGTTTGCCTCCCAAGAAATATTTCGGATTGTCCCGAAACCTGTACCAAACAAAGAGCGTTGTATTCAGCGCAACCGGTACACGATATCGGAACCGTCATCGCCCTTGAAGCGCACCTGCATCAAAACGCCCTGGCGGTCGTACCATAGATCGCGTTCGAAATCCCCTGTCATGATATAATGGCGTGTGGCGATTTCACGGCCCCGGACGGTGATCGTTTCGTCGCCGGCATCGCGTGTCGCCACCGACATTATCTCGCCATCGGCCGGGTCCAGTATTTGGCTGCGTTTAACCAGGGCGATGTTCCACAGACTGGCCGGAATTATGTCTGCTTCGAGGAGTGCTGGTTCGCCATTGACCGACAAGGCAAGGCCGGCACCATTGCGCCGCACCTCGATCTGGAAATCGTCCCCGTTATCCGCCGTTGTCGCCGACAGGCGCGCCAGAGCGCCGCCGCGCCATACCTCCAGCGCCCGGTGATCGAACCGGTAGAGGGGAATGAACCCGAACCGAAAGTCGACGCGCGCCGTAATGCGCACTTCGAGGTCCTGGCCGCGCGCCTCGAAGTGCAATGTGTGACGCCCGATCTCTTCGCCATTGCGCAGAATCGCGAAGTCGAGTACGCCGTCGTCCGGCACGCCCGACGCCAGCGCCGTTCCCGCCAGCAGCCACCACAAAACGAGCAGGGCCAGGCCGCCGCGAAAATTCGGTGCAAAAATCATTCGACGATTACCGTTTCGCCGTCGGTTCGAAGCGATTTCCCGAACTCGAACTTGTTGCCGGCATCGTCCTCGGCCCAGTAATGCAGCGTGATCCGGTCCTTCGCATTGGGGGTCGCCACGAAATGACGCGGTTGCACCAGGGATTGCGACGCTTCTATGCGGTAATTGACCAGCGCGTCCGAACATTCCGCGCCATCTCTGACGCAAACCTTGCCGCGCACGATCGTGACGCCAACGCCGCCGGTTTCGCGAAAAACCCGCTGGTGGGTATAGGTGTGCCGGCCGTTGCGGAAAGCGTAGCTGAAATCGGTCAATGTCAGCTAAATTGCGGCTTTCCCGTCCGCCGTCGCCAGCTTTTCGTCGCATCCCGTCAACGCCAGCAGGGCGGTTAACGCAATGGCGGCAAGCCGGGACATGCGGGCCGCCGCCTAGGCCGCGGTGCCGCCGACGGTCAACCCGTCGATGCGCAAGGTCGGCTGGCCGACGCCGACCGGAACGCCCTGCCCGTCCTTGCCGCAGGTTCCAACGCCAGGATCCAGCGCCATGTCGTTGCCAATCATGCCGACGCGGGTCAGCACATCGGGACCGTTGCCGATCAAGGTCGCCCCCTTCACCGGCGTGCCGATCTTGCCGTTCTCGATCCTGTAGGCTTCGGTGCAACTGAACACGAATTTTCCATTGGTGATATCGACCTGCCCGCCGCCGAAGGCGACGGCATAGAGCCCGTGCTTCACCGAAGCCAGGATTTCCGCCGGGTCGGCGTCGCCGTTCGGCATGTAGGTATTGGTCATGCGCGGCATCGGCGCATGGGCGAAGGATTGCCGCCGGCCGTTTCCGGTCGGCGCCACGCCCATCAGCCGGGCATTCAGGCGGTCCTGCATGAGGCCGACCAGGATGCCGTCCTCGATCAGGACGTTGCGGGCGCTGGGCGTGCCTTCATCGTCGATCGTCAGGGAGCCGCGCCGGTCGCCGATTGTGCCGTCATCGATGACGGTGACGCCTGGCGAGGCAACCCGCTGGCCCATCAATCCGGCGAAAGCCGAGGTCTTCTTGCGGTTGAAATCGCCTTCCAGCCCGTGGCCGACGGCTTCGTGCAGGAGGATGCCGGGCCAGCCCGGACCGAGCACGACGGTCATCTCTCCGGCCGGTGCGGGCACCGATTCAAGATTGACCAGCGCCTGGCGCAGCGCCTTGTCGGCTTGCGCGCGCCAGGCGTCGGGATCGACGAACGCCGCATAGGACGCCCGCCCGCCGACGCCGTGGCCGCCGCTTTCCATGCGCTCCTTCTCGCCGACCACGACGGATATGTTGAGCCGGACCAGCGGCCGGATATCGGCGGCGCGGTAGCCGCCGGGGCGGATGATCTGCACCGCCTGCCATTCGCCGGAAATCGACG
>PTKA01000205.1 GCA_002937525.1 Alphaproteobacteria bacterium MarineAlpha10_Bin3 | reverse complement strand
CAAAGTGATGCCGGTCGAATACCGGCGCGCCTTGCTGGAGATGCAGCCTAGCCAGCCGCCCCGGCAAATATCCGCGGCAGAGGGCGCCAGCCATGGGTAAGGTCACGGGCTTTCTTGAAATCGACGCGCAGGACCGCAAGAATGCGCCGGCCGGCGACCGGATCCTGCATTTCCGCGAATTCGCCATTCCGATGGACCGGGCCCAGGTGTCCCAGCAGGGCGCGCGCTGCATGGATTGCGGCATCCCGTTCTGCCATCAGGGCTGCCCGGTCAACAACATCATCCCGGACTGGAACGACCTGGTTTACAAGGGCGATTGGGAGACGGCGCTCGACGTGCTGCACTCGACCAATAATTTCCCCGAATTCACCGGCCGCATCTGCCCGGCCCCTTGCGAAGAATCCTGCACCCTCAACATCGACGACGATCCGGTCACCATCAAAACCATCGAATGCGCGATTATCGACGAGGCCTGGGCCAAGGGTCCGATCTCGCCGGTAATCGCCGAGGTGAAAACCGGCAAACGGATCGCCGTGATCGGCTCGGGACCGGCCGGCATGGCGTGCGCGCAACAACTCGCCCGGGCTGGGCATGACGTGGTCGTGCACGAAAAAAACGCCCGGCCCGGCGGCCTGCTGCGCTATGGCATCCCCGATTTCAAGATGGAAAAGCATCTGATCGACCGGCGGATAACCCAGATGGAAGCCGAAGGCGTGCGCTTTCAGAACAACAGCTTTGTCGGCGTCGATGTGTCGATTACCGACCTGGTCGCGGAATTCGACGCGGTCATCCTGACCGGCGGCAGCGAAACCGCGCGCGACCTCAAAGTGCCCGGACGGGAGCTGGAAGGGGTTGAATTCGCAATGGATTTCCTGCCGCAGCAGAACCGGCGCCTGAATGGCGAGCCGCTTGGCGATGTTGATGAGATCACCGCCGCCGGCAAGAACGTCGTGGTCATCGGCGGCGGCGACACCGGCTCGGACTGCATCGGCACCGCCTTTCGGCAGGGCGCTATTTCGGTCACGCAATATGAAATCATGCCGCAGCCGCCGGAAAACCCGGATATGGGCACGGTCTGGCCGGACTGGCCGCTGAAGATGCGCACCTCGTCCTCGCAAAAAGAGGGCGCGTTGCGTGACTGGCGCATAACGACGACCCGGCTGACCGGAAATGGCAACCGGGTCTCGACATTGCACGCCGCGCGCGTCGATGACGCGATGCGGGAAATTTCCGGCACCGGCTTCACCGTCAAGGCCGATCTGGTGCTGCTGGCGATGGGCTTCATCCATCCAGTCCATGCAGGCATGATCGAAGACCTCGGCCTGACCTTGAACCGGGCCGGCAATGTCGAGGCCAATACCGACGATTACCGGACCTCGGTCGATAAGGTTTTTGCCGCCGGCGACATGCGCCGTGGCCAGTCGCTGGTCGTCTGGGCAATCCGCGAAGGCCGTCAATGCGCCCGCTCGGTCGATCAATTCCTGATGAAGTCGACCACGTTGCCGCGCTAGCGCCGGCCCGCTACACTTCGCGGCATCGACCTGCCAGGGAGAGGCCGCATGACCGAAGAACTCGTTATCACCTATCCGCCGCCGGAATCGCTGAGCGATGCGGATTTCGAACGGATGATGCTGACCCGCGCTGGCTATACCGCGATGCGCGACACCCGGATCGAGCGCGAAAAATCCGCCCCCCGGATCGGCGAGATGGCGCCCGGCTTCACGCTTGAACGGCTTTCCGCAACCGGCAAGCGCACCGGCAAGACATTCCGGCTTTCCCAGGCCCGCGGCCGTCCGGTCGCCCTGATATTCGGTTCCTATACCTGACCGCCATTTCGCAAACATGCCGTGCGCATGAACGAAATCTACAAGAGCTATAAGGACCGGGTTGACTTCTATCTGGTCTATATCCGCGAAGCCCATCCAAGCGACGGCTGGCAGGTCCGCGCCAACCTCGATGACAAACTGGAGTACCTGGAACCCAGGACCGAGGATGAGCGGGCCAAGTTGGCCGGCGTCTGCATGATCGACCTTGGCTTCGAGATGCCGATGCTGCTCGACAACATGGACAACGAGGTCGATCTTAAATACGCCGCCCTTCCCGAACGGCTTTACGTCCTGGACGCGGACGGCCGGGTGGCGTTTCGCGGCATCATGGGCTCGCGCGGTTTCGATGTCGAAACCTGGCATGACGGGGTTCAGAAACAAGCGGCCCTGTCGGCCGCGCAAGCAGCGGAGTAGTTCGACGTAATGGTGGATTTAAGCAACGAGCTGGCCGGAAAGGTCGCGATTGTCACCGGCAGCGCGCGCAATATCGGCCGGGCGACGGCGCAGGAGCTGGCCAGTGCTGGCTGCGCCCTGGTAATCAATTCGATCCAGGCGCAGGACCTTTGCGACGAGGTGGTGGCGGAGATTCGCGCCAAGGGCGGCCAGGCGATCGCCGTACTGGCCGATATCCGCGACCGGAATTCGGTCAACGCCCTGATCGATAGCGCAATCGACGCCTTTGGCGGCGTCGATATCGTGGTCCATAACGCGGCCGTGCGCTCCAACACCGCGTTCGAGGATCTGAGCTGGGAGACCTTCAAGGACGCCATCGATTTGTCGATCCATGCCTGCTTTCATCTGGCCAAGGCAGCCGTGCCGTCGATGAAGGCGCGCGGCGGCGGCGTCATTATCGGCGTCGGCGGCATGTCGTCCTTGCGCGGCTCGGCCCGGCGCTCGCACATCATGGCCGGCAAGATGGGCATGAACGCGCTGATCCGCGGGCTGGCGCTCGATCTGGCGCAGTACAACATCCGCGCCAATCAGGTCGTGGTCGGCAGCTTCGATACAATACGCGAAGGCAATCCGTCCTCGGCGCCGTTGCGCGACGCCAATCCGGTCGCCTCGATCCCGCTGGGCCGCATGGGCCAGCCCCAGGACATGGCCAATATGATCCGCTTTCTGGTCGGCCCCGGCGCCGAATATGTGACCGGCCAGACCATGCACTGCAATGGCGGCGCCTATCTGAACCTGTAGCCGGGTTAAATCCCGTCCGGCGCGCAAAGCACGCCGCAATCGTCGGCGAAAGCAAGCGGCGCGTCCGTGCGGCCGAGCAATTCTTCGCGCGACATTCCAGCGATCATCTCGCGCACCAGAAAACCGTTTTCATTGCGCTCGATCACTGCCAGATCGGTGTAGATGCGATCGACCACGCCGATCCCGGTCACCTTGTAACGGCATGATTCCACCAGCCTGGGCGCGCCGTCCCTGGTTAGATGCGCCATCGTCACCCAGACCGATTTCGCGCCCACCGCCAGATCCACGGCACCACCGACCAGCGGACCTTTATTGGGAATCTCGGCGTCCCAGTTGGCCAGATCGCCGCTCGCCGAAACCTGGAACCCGCCCAGCATGGTCACGTCGATATGGCCGCCGCGGATCATCGCAAATGCCTGGGCCGAATCGACCAGTGCTGCGCCTTGCGCCAAGGTGACCTTGTTGCTGCCGGCATCGACAAAGTCGGGATCGGCGGCCGAACCTTGCGCCACCGGGCCAACGCCAACGATGCCGTTTTCGGAATGAAACATGATTTCGCGGCCCGGCGGCGCGTAATTCGCCGCCAATACCGGCAGACCAAGGCCAAGATTGACATACGCGCCGTCGGCCAGATCCTGGGCCGCGCGCCAGGCGATTTGATTGCGGGTGAGCGGAGTCATGGCGTGTTTCCCTAGCGAAGGTCGGGCAGCGCGACGATGCGGTCGGTATAGATGCCGGCGATGTCGATGGCGGCCGGATCGAGCGGTTCGCGTTGAAGCGTCGCAACCTCGACCACGGCGACGCGGGCGGCGCTGGCCATCGCCGGGCCGAAATTGGCCTGCAATCCCCGAAACGCGACATTGCCCCAGCGGTCGGCTTTATCGGCCCGCATCAGTGCGAAATCCGCCTTCAGTCCAACTTCAAAAAAGAAAGGTAAGGCATTGAATTAACGCATTTTATTTCCTTCTATCAAGGTCGTTCCAATCCCGGTCGGGGTATAGAAGGCGGCGATGCCGGCACCACCGGCGCGCAGCCGCTCGGCGAAGGTGCCCTGCGGCACCAGTTCCAGCACCAGCGACCCATCGCGGATCTGGCGTTCATACAAGGATGGTTCACGCCCCCGGCCGCGCGCCGCGGTGCAGATCACGCGGGCGACCCGGCGTTCGGCGAACAGTCTGGGCGCATAGGTTTCGATGAAGCGCAGACTGTTGAGCAACAAGGTCAGGTTGGTCGCCGAGGTCGCTTCAAGCGCGCGGATCAAATTGACCGGCAGCCCGGTGCCGCCTCGCGAGATGACGCCTCCCGACTTCAGCTGGCGCGCGGGGGGGGCGCGCTGGCACCGCTT
>PTKA01000204.1 GCA_002937525.1 Alphaproteobacteria bacterium MarineAlpha10_Bin3 | reverse complement strand
TATGTACGACCCGTCCGGGGACTCGCCATGGATGACGGCTGGATGGGCCGGATAAACCGCCGCCGCGCGGCGCAAAAAGCTGAGCGGGCTGAGCGGTGTATGGTTCGCCCGGTTTTTGTCGAGAGCCTGCATATTTTGCCCTATTGTTTCTGTCTCTTTGGCGCGGGAATCGTATAATCGCGCAACTTGACCAAAAATGAAACTGGCGGAGGCCAAAATGGCCGGAAAATTCGACGAAATTTATCGGCGCTCGCTGGACGATCCCGAAGGGTTCTGGAGCGAAGCGGCGGAAGCGCTATCCTGGTACAAGCGTTGGGACCGGGTTTTCGAAGGCGATGGGCCGACCAACAGCCGCTGGTTTCCGGGGGCGATGTGCAATACCTGTTACAACGCCCTCGACCGACATGTCGAAGACGGGCACGGCGAGCGGACGGCGCTGATTTACGACAGCCCGGTCACCGATACGGTCGCGACCCTCTCGTACCGCGAATTCCGGGATCAGGCCGCGCGGTTTGGCGGCGTGCTGCGCGGGCTCGGCGTCGGCAAGGGCGACCGCGTCATCCTCTATATGCCGATGGTGCCGGAGACGGCGGTGGCGATGCTGGCTTGCGCCCGGATCGGCGCCATTCATTCGGTTGTCTTCGGCGGCTTCGCGGCGAATGAACTCGCCACCCGGATCGCCGATTCAACGCCCAAGGTCATCGTCACCGCGACCTGCGGGATCGAGCCCGGCCGTATCGTCGAATATATGCCGCTGGTCACCGAGGCCTTGGCGCTATCGCCGCACAAGGTCGACCATGTCGTCGTCCTGCAACGGCCCGAAAATCCGGTCGAACCGGTGCCCGGCCGCGATCACGACTGGCATGAAGCGATGGCGGCCGCGTCCCCGGTCGATTGTGTGCCAGTACTGGCGACCGACCCGCTTTATATCCTGTACACGTCGGGCACGACCGGCGAACCCAAAGGGGTGGTCCGCGACAATGGCGGCCATATGGTGGCGCTCAAATGGTCGATGAAGAACGTCTACAATACCGATCCGGGCGAAGCGTACTGGGCGGCATCCGATGTCGGCTGGGTCGTCGGCCACTCCTATATCGTCTATGCGCCGCTGCTGCATGGCTGCACGACGATCCTGTATGAAGGCAAGCCGGTCGGCACGCCGGATGCGGGCGTCTTCTGGCGCGTTATATCGCAGCACAAGGTATCGACCTTGTTCACCGCGCCGACCGCCTTTCGCGCCATCAAACGCGAAGACCCCAACGGCAAGTTGATCGGCGATTACGATATGAGCGCCTTCCGGACCCTGTATCTGGCTGGCGAGCGGACCGACCCCGACACCCTGCATTGGGCGCGCGATAAACTCGGCGTTCCGGTCATCGATCATTGGTGGCAGACCGAATCCGGCTGGCCGATGGCGGCCAACTGCGCCGGCATCGAATTGCTGCCGATCAAGGACGGTTCCCCGACCCGGGCGGTGCCCGGCTACGATATCGAGATTCTGGGTAACGATGGCGCGCCGGTCGCGCGCGGCGAAATGGGCGCCATCTGCGTCAAGCTGCCCTTGCCGCCAAGCTGCCTGCCGACGCTATGGAATGCGCAAGACCGCTTCCTTGCCTCCTATATGAACCGCTATCCCGGCTATTATGAAACCGCGGATGCCGGTTACATGGACCAGGACGGCTATCTGTTCGTGATGTCCCGCACCGACGATATCATCAATGTCGCCGGGCACCGTCTGTCGACCGGCGCGATGGAGGAAGTCATGGCCGATCATCCCGATGTCGCCGAATGCGCGGTGATCGGCGTGGCCGATTCGCTTAAAGGCCAGCTTCCGCTTGGGTTCCTGGTGCTGAATGCCGGCGTGAACCGGGATCCGGGGGCGATCACCGGTGAAGTGGTGAAAATGATGCGGGACCGGATCGGCGCGGTTGCCGCATTCCGGATCGCGGTCATCGTCGAGCGCCTGCCCAAGACCCGGTCGGGCAAGATATTGCGCGGAACGATGGCCAGTATCGCCGATGGAAAAGACTATAAAGCGCCAGCAACAATCGACGACCCGGCAATTTTGCCGGAGATCGCCAGCGCGTTGCGGAACGCCGGCTATCCCCGAAGTTAATCGCTGCGGATTATTGCGCGTTTGACAGCGCGGTCGGAACGATTCGCTTCACGTCGATCGCCGAACGGTCCATCAGAGCGGGAATTCGCGGGGCAATGTCGTTTTTCCAGAAGTCGCTTTCATAGACTGCGGCATAAAGCTTTTTGCGGTGTTCCTCGCTCTCGAAACGGCGCATCCAGATATAGACCGTCTCATCTTCTTCGTGGCGGTAACTGCCGGTAATGACCATGCCCTGGGCGACCTGAAAAGGGATAATTTCGTCCTCCATCATACGGACCCAGTCATCCATTTTCCCCGGTAAAATCTTGTATTGCCGCAGTTCGTAAAACGCCATTCTCAGGCTCCTTTGAGGTGTCATGACAGTTGCAATCGGGGTTATAGCACCCGGCTATGGATCCAATAGACCTTGGGCGACCAGCCAGTTGCGGGCTACTCGTATGGTCTTGGCGATGTGCGGCGGCTTGTCGCCCTGGCGCTGCTGGACGGTGGCGATGGTTTTGGGCTCCGGCGTCAGCGCCCGGATCCCGTCCAGCGAGGCCGCCGGAATGGTGCGGTCATCGCGCGCATTGATCAACAAAAAGGGACCTTTGATTAGCGGCAGGTGGGTTGCCGGCTCCAGGGGCAGGAGCATGATCCCGGTGAGCCATGCGGCGATCGAGCGCAGCCAGTCCGATTCGATGGCCAGGCCGGCATCGGCCATGGCCTGGATATCGATACCACCATAGGCAAGGACGGAACCGCCGACCGGCTGCCCGGTTGACGCCGCGCGCCGCCGAACCGCCGGCAGGATGACCGCGGCCGGACCGATGCCGGCAAGATTGATACGCTTGCGGTCGGCCCATTCCTGACGCCTGATCCAGCCGATCAAAGCCGATACCGAATCCGGCATGCGATAGGCCACGCGCCGCACGATCCAGGCGCGCTCGAAAAAGGACGCCGACTGCCACACCCCTAATTCATAGGGTTGCGCGTAGGATATGATGACATTGGGTCCGGGTCGGGGAAAAAACCGAAGATTGCGTTCGGGGTCCTGGTATGGGCTGAGAAGAATAAGCGACGGCATCTGGTGGTCCGGCAGGTTTGCCGGCAAGCTGACCTTGAAAATTACCGTTTCGCCATCGGGGCCGGCCAAGCGCACATCCTGGATGCTGCGTTTGCCGATGATTTGGGCGGTGACCGTCGCCTGACGGTACAGGGGCAACGGGTCACGCATAAGCGCATCCGGACTCCAGATCGCCAGCCACAACGATACGCTGAATCCAATCAGGATGGCACCGAGCAGGAATAGGATGTCAAAAGTCTTAACCATGAGCACCGACAGCGAATATAACAGGCGCGAAGGAGGAGTATACAGATGGCGGGAACGGATGGGCGGCGGGAAATGGCGACAGGCGGTCCGGCCGTAATCCTTGTTGAACCGCAACTGGGCGAAAATATCGGCATGGTGGCGCGCGCCATGCTGAATTGCGGGCTCGTCGATTTGCGGCTGGTAAGGCCGCGCGATGGCTGGCCCAATGCACGGGCGACAAGCCCGGCTTCGGGCGCCACGGTCGTGCTGGAAGGCGCGCGGGTGTTCGATACCACCGCCGCCGCGATCGCCGATTTGACCCGGGTTTACGCCGCGACCGCGCGGCCGCGCGACATGATCCTGCCGGTCCTGACGCCCCGGCGCGGGGCCGACGAGATGCGATGCGCCATGGACCGGGGCGCGCGCGTGGGGGTGCTTTTTGGCGGCGAACGCGCCGGGCTAAACAACGACGACATCAGCTGCGCCGAAGCCGTTCTTGAGGTGCCGCTCAATGCCGCCTTTCATTCGCTCAACTTGAGCCAGGCCGTGCTGCTGGTCGCCTATGAATGGTTTCAGGCGCAAAACCCCAGCGAGCCCGTGCGGTTGCCGGAAAGCCGGACCCCGGCGGCGACGAAGGAAGAACTGATGAATTTCTTCAACCGGCTTGAAACGGCGCTGGATACATGCGGCTTTTTTCATGTCGCCGAAAAACGGCCAATCGTGGTGCGCAATATCCGCAATTTTTTCCAGCGCGCCGAGCTGCGCGAACAGGAGGTCAAAATCCTGCACGGCATCGTTACCTGCCTGTTCCGGGGGTCGGATTCCGGCCGGACCTGAACCAAAATCGCGGTTTGACATGGTTAGGCGAATGCCTATACTCCGCGCGCTTCTGGGAATGTGGGCGCATTTGCCCCGCCTTATCAAGGCTACCGGGACAACAACAACACCGACAATGAGCGGGAATC
>PTKA01000203.1 GCA_002937525.1 Alphaproteobacteria bacterium MarineAlpha10_Bin3 | reverse complement strand
TTTCGTAACAAACCATGCCCGATGAAGACGCGCTAAAACCGATTATTATAAAGAAGCGGCTGAAGGCCCGCCACGCGCCGCATGGCGGGGCCTGGAAGGTGGCCTATGCGGATTTCGTTACTGCGATGATGGCGTTTTTCCTGCTGTTATGGCTTCTCAATGCCAGCACCGACGAACAAAAGCTCGGCATATCGTATTACTTCGAACCCAAATCATTGTTGACCGGAGATAAGTCCGGCTCAAGCGGCCTGCTCGGCGGGCTCGCAATCGGCGCGCTCGGCACGCTTAAATCGGCCGGGTCGCCGCCAAGCGTGACGATCAAAATCCCGACCGCGGGCGGCCCGAAGGCACTCAAAGGCAAGGGCGAAGCCGCCTTGACATCGAAAGACCCGAACCCGGACAGCACCAATTACGAGGCGCGAAAACGCGAAGAAGAGGGCTTCAATCAGGCGCAGGCCGATCTAAGACTAGCGGTCGAACAAAGCGACGAGCTGAAAGACTTTCAGGACAGTCTTCTGATCGACAAGACACCCGAAGGACTGCGCATACAACTCATCGATCAGGAAAAACTTTCGATGTTCAAGCCCGGCAGCGCGGTCTTCAACCTCTATTTCGAGGCGCTGCTGGAAATTGTCACGCGAATTATCCGTCGTTATCCCAACCCCGTTATCATCAGTGGCCATACCGATTCGGAACCGGCGTCCGGCCGAAGCGACTATACGAACTGGGAACTTTCCAGTGACCGCGCCAACGCCGCCCGTAAAATTATGGAGGGTTCCGGACTCGAAGAAAAGCGTATCAAGAGCGTCGTCGGCCGGGCCGGCACGGAACCGCTTTACCCAGACAATCCAGCCTCGCCGCGCAATCGGCGGGTGAGCATTCTTCTGGCCCATATGCCGCCGGTAACGGCGACGAAAAAGCCGGATCGGGGCGGCTGACATGGCGGAACAATCGGAAAGCCCAAAGCGGCCAATCCTCTACAAGAAGATCAAGCCGTCCGGCCCCGCACCGCATGGCGGGGCCTGGAAGGTGGCTTACGCGGATTTCGTTACCGCCATGATGGCGTTCTTCCTGCTGCTCTGGCTGTTGAGTTCGGCGACGCAGGACCAGTTGAACGGTATCTCGAACTATTTCAAACCGATCGGCGCACGGGTCGGATCGCTGGGCAGCGAGGGCGTCTTCGGCGGCATATCGGCGAGCGATCCCGGTCCCGTGCCAAAACCATCGATATCGCTCCAGCCGTCACCCACGGCAAAAGATACCATCGACGACAAGGAAGTCGAAAAGGCCTTCACCGTTCCGGATTTATCCGAGGACCTGCCCAATATTACCGACACCAAGGCGGATAACGAAGCCAAGCAGTTCAAAGCGGCAGAGGCGGCGATTCAGCAGGCCCTCGACGAAGTGCCGGAACTGCGCGATCTGCATGAAGCGGTCAAGATCGCCATCACCGATGAGGGTCTGCAAATCCAACTGATCGACCAGGATCAAAGATCAATGTTCAAACCCGGCAGTGCGGTATTGAATGAACACACCAAGAACCTGCTGCTGATCGCCAGCGTCGTCGAACGGCTGCCGAACAAGATATCCCTATCGGGTCATACTGGCTCTACCCCCCTTCGTTCCAGCCTGGGCAGGACGAATTGGGAACTTTCCCTCGACCGGGCCAATTCGGGCCGCCGCGAGTTGCAGAAAAACGGCGTTCCGTCAAAGCGATTCCTGAAGGTCGTCGGACTGGCCGACCGCGATCCACTTTTTCCGGACGATCTGGCAGCGCCAGGCAATCGCCGCATCATCATCACCCTCCTGCGGACCTTGAAAGAACGGGCGGCGCAAACGCCAGAACCGCCGCGCATCTTCGGTGTCGATCAATGATTCTCCTTGCGCGCCCCGCACCACGCCCCAATCTATCAACCTGGACCCACCAAGCCGCGCCAAGGATGCAACCTTGAAACTGCCGCAACCAGCCGACGCTTCCCTGGAATATGGCGGCGCGCGATTCGATATTGATCGCGACAACCTGTTCGACGGCGTGATGGGGCGGCGCATTGTCGCTTATCTCATCGATTTATCGATTATCGGCGTGATATCGGCAGCGGTCTGGGGCCTGATGCTCGTCACGTTGTTTCTGGCGTCGCCGGTCCTGGGGCCGATATTTCCACTGATTCCGATCGCCTATCACACGCTGCTGATCGGCGGCCGCCGGTCGGCGACGATCGGGATGCAGTTCATGGGAATCGAAGTCCGCACCCTTTCGGGACAACGGCCGGAACTGCTCCAGGCGTTTGCAATGTCGGCGCTGTTCTACCTGTCGATCGCGGTGACCGGCATGATCGTCCTCCTGGTCGCCCTGTTTAATGACCGCCGGCATTGCGCGCATGACTATCTTTCCGGCACCGTTGTCATAAACACCGACCCCGAGGGTTAACGGCTATTGAATTGCGCCCGGCGGTCATGGCGATTAAAATCCGAGCATGACCTCGCAAGGGAAACTAAGCCTGCTGACTTTCTACCGATCGGGGCCGATGAGCTGCCCCTATCTGCCGGGAAAAATCGAACAACAACTTTTCACCGACCTTTCGGTGGCCGACGCGCAAGCCCGCTACGATGTCCTGTCCCAGGGCGGATTTCGCCGTAGCCATCACATCGCCTACCGGCCGTCTTGCCGCGACTGCACGGCCTGCGTTCCGGTCCGGGTCGTCGCCGGTGAATTTCGCACCAATGCGCGGTGGCGGCGCATCCAGCGCGCCAATGTGGATCTGCACGTCGAGGATGCCGGGACGAAAGTCAGCGATGAGCAATACGAACTGTTCCAGCGCTATTTGAACTCCCGCCATGAAGGCGGCGACATGGCGCGCATGAGCCGGCACGACTATTTCGAAATGGTCGCCTCCAGCCCGGTTGAGACCAGCATCCTCGAATTCCGCGACCCGGACGGCACGCTGATCGGTGCCTGCCTGACGGATCGGATTGCCGACGGATTTTCAGCCGTGTACAGTTTCTTTGAACCCTCGCTGGGCAAGCGCAGCCTGGGCAGCTTCGTAATTCTGGCGCTCATCGACAAGGCCCGCGCCGCCAACCTGCGTTATGTCTATCTCGGCTTCTGGATCGAGGCGAGCCGCAAGATGCGCTACAAGAGCCGGTTCGAGCCAATCGAAGGTTTTGGACCCGATGGCTGGCGGCCGTTGGATGAATTCAAGAGCGCTGCTGGCGATTAGAGCGGAATCAATAAGGTGAGCAAAGCGGCAGGCGGTTAGTCGAAGCGGTTGTTGCGCGGGAAGCCCTTGGGCGGCAACCGGCCCGCCTGGGACCGCTTGCCGAGCCAGGGGCGCAGATCGGTTTCGGTCCGGGTGCGTGCGCCACTGCGCCACTGCAAGCCAGCCGCGCGCTCAAAGAAGATCGCATCGCTCAGCCCGCCATCCTTGTAGCGTTGCAGGATGACGCCGCGCCCGCGGGTCATTTCCGGCAATTCCGCCGCATCGAACACCAACAGCTTGCGGTTGTCGCCGATCACGGCGACGGTATCGCCGCTGGCCGGCCGGCAGATTTTCGCTTCGATGCCGCCGGAAACATTCAGGACTTGCTTGCCGGCGCGAGTCTGCGCGAAGGCGGCGCGTTCCGGCACCACGAAACCGCGTCCATCGCTGGAGACGACCAGCAGCTTCCGGTCCGGCTTGAAGATCAGCAGCGAGATGAAATCATGGCCGTTGGCAAGATCGACCATCAGACGCAACGGTTCCCCGAAGCCGCGTCCGCCGGGCAACCTGTCGACGCCCAGCGTATAGAACCGGCCGTTCGTCGCAAAGGCCAGTAGCTTGTCCGTGGTTTGGGCGTGGAGCACGAAACCCGGCCCGTCTCCTTCTTTGTAGCGAATATCGCCGACATCCTGGAGATGTCCCCGGACGGTGCGAATCCATCCCTGCCGTGAACACAGCACCGTGACCGGTTCACGCTCGATCATCGCTTCCAGGGGGACCACCACATCGGAAGGGGGTTCGCCGATCTCGGTCCGCCTGGCGCCGAGTTCAGTCTTGGGACCGTATTGTTTGCCAAGCTCGGTGATTTCCGCCGCGATCGCCTTCCAGCGCAGGGGTTCGCTGGCCAGAAGCTCGTTTAGTTGCGCGCGCGCGCCGCTCAATTTGCCATGCTCCGCGCGAATTTCGATTTCTTCGAGTTTACGCAAGCTGCGCAAGCGCATGTTCAAAACCGAATCCGCCTGCAATTCGGTCAGTGAAAACCGGGCCATCAGGGCGGCCTTCGGGTCGTCTTCGACGCGCACGATGCGGATGACTTCATCGAGATTGAGATAAGCGACGAGATAGCCGCCAAGAATTTCAAGGCGGCGTTCGATCCCGGCCAGACGGTGCTTCGA
>PTKA01000202.1 GCA_002937525.1 Alphaproteobacteria bacterium MarineAlpha10_Bin3 | reverse complement strand
GGCGTTGCCGAAGGCCAGGTTACCGGCCTGACTTTGTCGCGCGAACAATTACAGACCGCCCGGCAACGCGCGCTCGAAGCCGGGCTGGAGGCGCGGGTACGGTTTCATCTTCGCGATTACCGCGAGGAGAAGGGACGCTATGAGCGTATCGTCTCGGTCGGCATGTTCGAGCATGTCGGCGTTGCCTATTACCGGGAATTCTTCAGGCGGATCGGCGCGCTGCTTACCGATGACGGCGTCTGCCTGCTGCATTCGATCGGCCGGATGGCCGGTCCCTCCACGACCGGCGACTGGACCCGCAAATACATCTTTCCCGGCGGCTACGCGCCGGCCCTGTCCGAGGTTCTACCGGCGGTGGAAAAGGCCGGGCTTTGGGTTACCGATATCGAAATGCTGCGGCGGCATTACGCCGATACGCTCCATGCCTGGCAACAGCGTTTCCAGGCCAATCGCGCACGCGCGGTGGCATTGTACGATGAGCGGTTTTGCCGTATGTGGGAATTCTATCTGGCGCTCGGCGAAGCCGCGTTCCGCCACGGCGATCATATCGTCTTTCAGATGCAGCTTGCCAAGGACCGCGACGCCGTACCGGTGACCCGCGACTACATGGCCGAATGGGAACAGGCCCGGCGCCAGACGGAAACGCGGGCGCATCTTGCCACGCCAGCGCGCCCGGCAATACGCGCGAAAGGATAATCGATGACAAGGCTGCTTCATTTCACCGACATGCATCTGCGCTGGCATCAGCCCGGATCCGCGGCCAATCCCAAACGCGCGTCGCGGGACATGCCCGGCGCGCTCGATCGTCTGGCCGCGAATATCGCAGCACTGGCGCCCGACATTCTGATCATGTCGGGCGATATCCTGGACATGCCCGACCCGGTCATCGCCGGCGGGTCGCCGGACGGCCGGCCGCACGATGCCTGGATGGCGGACGCCATTGCGGATTTCCAGCTGGTGAAGGATTGGTTCGAGGCCACCGGCATCCCTTATATCGCCGTACCCGGCAACCATGACCATGAAGGCGCGTTCGCGGCCGTGTTCGGCGGCCCGCCCGAACCCCGCGATATCGCCGGGCTGCGCTTCTTCAGCTTCTGGGACCGGCTGGCGGCGGACCGTCAACCGCACCGCACCGGCGCACGGCGCGCGATGTTCGCGCGGGCGCTGGATGCGCCCGAACATGATTGCGCCCAAATCCATATCCAGCACTACATGATCGACCCGCCAACCTTCGCCAAGGGCTGGCACTATCAATACAAGGGTGCGGCGGCCATGAAACGCGATATAGCGCGCAGCGGCCGGGTGCGGGCGGTCCTGTCGGGGCACTATCATCCGGGCAGCCTGGTCGCCGATGACGCCGTCGTTCACTCCCTGCCGCCGGCATTTTGCGAGGCCCCGCACGCCTTCCGGATCTACGACATCGACAAGAACGGCGTCGATGTAACCGACCAAGCCCTGGATCGATAGGGTCCCTGGATACAGGACTAACGGCGCTTCTCTTGACGCGCGATTGGGTGTAATCATTGGGTAATCGTTGCAAATTCAGGATTCACGGACCGCGCCCCGGCGGCGCTATTTTCCGTGAATTACAGAGGAGGGAACCCGCCCATGACCGGACTCGACAGCTTGAAGACCCGCCGCACCCTGAACGTGAACGGCAAAACCTACGATTATTTCTCGATTCCGGCGGCGGGCGAGGCGCTGGGCGTCGATTTCACCCGGCTGCCCTATTCGATGAAGGTATTGCTGGAAAACCTGCTGCGGCACGAAAACGGCACCAACGTCACCATTGACGATATCAAGGCCGTCGGGGCGTGGCTGGAAACCCGTTCGAGCAAGCGGGAAATCGCCTATCAGCCGGCCCGGGTGCTGTTGCAGGATTTCACCGGCGTGCCGGCCGTGGTCGATCTGGCGGCGATGCGCGACGCCTTCATCAAGCTGGGCGGCGACCCCAAACGGATCAACCCGCTCTCGCCGGTCGATCTGGTCATCGACCATTCGGTGCAGATCGATTCTTCCGGCACGCCGGAATCCTACCAGATCAATGTCGACCGGGAGTTCGAGCGCAACGTCGAGCGTTATGAATTCCTGCGCTGGGGCCAGGGTGCGTTCGACAATTTCAATGTCGTGCCGCCGGGCACCGGTATCTGTCATCAGGTCAATCTGGAATATATTTCGCAATGCGTGTGGACCGACGAGGTGCCGGGCGGTAATATCTTGGCCTATCCCGACACTGCGGTTGGCACCGACAGCCACACCACCATGGTCAACGGGCTTGGCGTTCTGGCCTGGGGTGTGGGCGGCATCGAGGCCGAAGCGGTGATGCTGGGCCAGCCGGTTTCCATGCTGCTGCCCGAAGTAATCGGCTTCCGGATGACCGGCGCGCCCAAGGAAGGCACCACGGCCACCGACATCGTCCTTACCGTCGTACAGATGCTGCGGGCGCGCGGCGTGGTCGGCAAATTCGTTGAATTCTTCGGTCCGGGGCTGACCAATCTGTCGCTGGCCGATGCGGCGACCATGGCTAATATGGCACCGGAATACGGCGCCACCTGCGGGATTTTTCCGATCGACGCGGAAGCCATCAATTACCTCACCCTCACCGGCCGCGACCCGGACCGGGTCGCCCTGGTCGAAGCCTATTCCAGGGCGCAGGGCATGTGGCGCGACGACACCACGGCCGAACCGGTTTTCACCGACACGTTGGAGCTGGATCTTGCCACCGTGGAACCGTCGCTGGCCGGGCCGAAGCGGCCGCAGGACAAGGTGTTGCTGTCCGGCATGGTCGAATCGGCGCACGCCGCGATGAAGGATATGGGCCGCGGCAGCGCGACGCCGGTCGCCGGCGCCGATTACACGCTCGATCCGGGCGCGATCGTCATCGCCGCGATCACCAGCTGCACCAACACGTCCAACCCGGCCGTCCTGCTGGCCGCCGGGCTGGTGGCGCGCAATGCGCGGGCCAGGGGCCTTTCGCCCAAGCCCTGGGTCAAGACCTCGTTCGCGCCGGGCAGCCAGGTGGTCACCGACTACATGGAAGCCGCCGGACTGCAAGAACACCTGGACGCGATGGGTTTCAGCCTGGTCGGGTATGGCTGCACGACCTGCATCGGCAATTCCGGCCCGCTTCTGAACGGAATCGAGGACGCCATCGAAGCCGGCGATGTCACCACCGGCGCCGTGCTGTCCGGCAACCGCAATTTCGAGGGCCGGGTGCATCCGTTGACCTTGCTCAATTATCTCGCCTCGCCGCCACTGGTGGTGGCCTATTCGCTGGCCGGATCGTTCAATGTCGATCTGGTCAATGATTCGCTGGGCGACGATACCGACGGCAATCCGGTCTATCTGCGCGACATCTGGCCAACCAACCAGGAAATCCATGAATTGATCGATTCGGTGCTGTCGCCGGAAATGTTCCGCGCCCGCTACGACAACGTGTCGGAAGGACCGCCGCAATGGCAGGCGATCCCGGCCACGGCGAGCATGACCTACGATTGGAATGCCGGTTCCACCTATGTCCAGCACCCGCCCTATTTCGACGGCATGACCATGGAACTGGACGAATTGAGCGACATTCACGGCGCCCGGTCGATCGCCTTGCTGGCCGATTCGATCACCACCGATCATATCTCGCCGGCCGGCAATATTCCCCTGGATGGCCCGGCCGGGGTCTATCTGACCGAACATCAGGTGCGTCCGGCGGAGTTCAATTCCTTTGGCGCCCGGCGCGGCAACCACCAGATCATGATGCGCGGCACCTTCGCCAATATCCGCATCCGCAACGCCGTGGCGCCCGGCACCGAAGGCGGATTGAGCAAGCATTTTCCAAGCGGCGAACAGATGTCGATCTACGACGCCGCGATGCGCTACCGCGAAGAAGGCGTGCCGCTGGTGGTCATCGGCGGCAAGGAATATGGCACCGGCTCGTCGCGCGACTGGGCCGCCAAGGGGACGCGGCTGCTCGGCATCAAGGCGGTGATCGTGGAAAGCTTCGAGCGCATCCACCGCTCCAATCTGGTCGGCATGGGCGTGCTGCCGTTACAGTTCAAGGACGGCGTGACCCGCGAGACGCTGGGGCTCGACGGCAGCGAGACCTTCGACATCGCCGGCGTCGAAGCCGGGCTTGCGCCGGGCATGGATCTTTCCTGCACGATCACCCGGACCGACGGCGGCACCCAGAACATCACGTTGCAGTGCCGGATCGATACCGCCGACGAGGTCGAGTATTTCCGCCATGGCGGCATTCTGCACTATGTGCTGCGCAGCATGATGCGCGACGCCGCCTAGAGCGGGATCGGATTAGGTTGACGCATAGCCTGAATTTACGAGGTAGTTCGCACATTCGTTTGGCGAGAATTCATCGAGTAGGCTACCGG
>PTKA01000201.1 GCA_002937525.1 Alphaproteobacteria bacterium MarineAlpha10_Bin3 | reverse complement strand
CCCGCCGATGGGGATCTCGATTTATGACGGATCAGCCCTGGCGCCTGGCGAATGGCGGCGACATCGACCGCTCCAAAATTCTGCGCTTCGCCTTCGATGGAAATACCATGGCCGGGCATCCGGGCGACACCCTGGCGTCGGCCTTGCTGGCCAACGGCACGCGCCTGGTCGGCAGAAGTTTCAAATATCACCGGCCCAGGGGCATATTTTCGGCTGGCGTCGAAGAACCAAACGCCCTGGTGGAACTGCGCACTGGCAACCGCCAGGAACCGAATTGCCTGGCCACGACGACCGAATTATTCGATGGCCTGGAAGCCGCCAGCCAGAACCGTTGGCCCAATTTGCGCCTGGATATCAGCCAGATCAACGATGTATTTTCGCGGTTTCTGCCCGCCGGGTTCTATTACAAAACCTTCATGTGGCCGGCCAATTTATGGCTGACCTATGAACATTTCATCCGCAAGGCCGCCGGCATGGGCAAGGCCACGCGCGACCCAGACCCGGACCGCTATGATAGCGCAAGCGCGCATTGCGGCGTGCTGATCGTCGGTGGCGGCCCGGCTGGACTGGCCGCCGCGATGGCCGCGTCGGAATCCGGCGAGCGGGTGATTTTGCTGGAGCAAGCGCCCCATCTCGGCGGTTGGCTGCGGCGGGAAAAAAGAACCATCGATGGCGCGCCGGCCATGGATTGGGTCGCCCATGCCGTTGCCCGGTTGAACGCCGCCGCCGATGTCCGGATATTTACCCGCACATCGGCGTTCGGCTATTACGACCACAACATGATTACCGCCGTCGAACGGGTGCAAGACCATGTTGCAATCCCCGACCCGAACCTGCCACGCCAACGTCTGTGGACAATTCGCGCCAGGCGCGTCGTACTCGCCACCGGGGCGGTGGAACAGCCCATCGCCTTTCCCGGCAACGACCGGCCGGGCATCATGCTGGCTGGCGCCGCACGGACCTATATCAACCAATTCGGTGTTTTACCGGGGCGCGTTGCGGTGCTTCAGACCAACAACGACGACGCGTACCGGACAGCGATTGATTTGCTCGACGCCGGGGCGCGAATGGCCGCGGTTCTGGATGTCCGCGATCATGTGAATGGCGATTTGGCCAACCGGGTGCGCGACCGCGGCGTGCCCATCCTGGCCGGCTATGGCGTCGTTGGGACCAAGGGATATTTCGGCGTTCGCCAGGTCAGCGCACGGCCGCTTTCCGGCGGCGATACTGTGCGCTTCGATTGCGATCTTTTGTGCATGTCCGGCGGCTGGGCGCCCCAGGTGCATCTGCACAGCCAATCTGGCGGCGATGTTGTCTACAATGTCGATAAAAGTTGTTTTTTGCCCGGCCAGGCGCGCCAGAACTGCGTTTCGGTCGGTGCCGCCGACGGCCGGTTCGCCTTGCAGGAATGCCTTACGGATGGTGCCGTGGGCGATGATATTCGCGAACAATCCATGCAGCCGGTCTGGTCCTTGCCCAATGCGCCGGGCCGCCATGACAAGTGCTTTGTCGATTTCCAGGATGACGTGACGGCGGACGACGTGGCCCTGGCGCACCGCGAAGGCTATGTCTCAGTCGAACATCTCAAACGCTACACGACGCTGGGCATGGGCACCGATCAGGGCAAGACCTCGAATGTCGCCGGGCTGGCGATCATGGCGGAATTGAAAGGCCAGGACATTCCGGCGGTGGGCACGACAAGGTTCCGCCCACCCTATAGCGCCGTCGCCATGGGTGTGATGGCCGGGCGCGCCGTCGGGCGGCATTTCCAGCCGCTGCGCCGTTCGCCGATGGACGATTGGCATCGCGGCAAGGGCTGCAAGTGGATCGACGCCGGCCTATGGCGCCGGCCGCATTTCTATCCCCGTCCCGGCGAGGGTGTGGACGCGGCAGGGCTTCGCGAGAGCCGCGCCGTGCGGTCCGGCGTTGGCATCGTCGATGTCACCACGCTGGGCAAGATCGACATTCAGGGGCCGGATGCGGCGGAATTCCTCAACCGGGTCTATACCAACGGCTGGAAGAAGCTGGCGGTTGGCAAGGCGCGCTACGGCGTCATGCTGCGCGAAGACGGCATGGTCCAGGACGATGGCACTACGTCGCGGCTGACGGAGAACCATTTTGTCATGACCACGACGACGATCAACGCCGGACCGGTGCTGGCCAAGCTGGAATTTTATCTTCAGGCGGTGTGGCCGGATCTGCGCGTACTGGTCGCCAGCGTCACCGACCAGTACGCCGCCATTGCCGTCGCCGGGCCGAAATCGCGTGGCGTCATGCAACGGCTGCTCGATATAGATATTTCCAATGAAGCCTTTCCCTTCATGGCGGTGGCGGCGTGCAATTTCGCCGGCATCGCCGATGCGTGGCTGTTCCGCATCAGCTTTTCCGGCGAACTGGCCTATGAAATCAACCTGCCGGCCGATTACGGCCAGGCGGCGTGGAATGCGCTTCTCGAAACCGGCCGGCAAGACGGCATCGTTGTGTACGGCACCGAGGCAATGGGGACGCTTCGGATCGAAAAAGGCCATGTGGCGGGACCCGAAATCAACGGTCAGACGACCCTTGGCGACCTCGGGCTGGGCGCGATGCAAAGCAAGCGCAAGCACAATATCGGCAAGAGTCTGGCGGTTCGCGAAGGCCTGATCGACCGGTCCCGCCCGTCACTTGTGGGGCTGGTCCCGGTGGATGGCGAAAGCTGGATCAAGGCTGGCGCACAGCTGGTTGAAAATCCCGATGCGCCGCCGCCGGTCGCCATGCAGGGCCATGTGACGTCGATTGCCTATTCCTGCGTGCTGGACCATCCCATCGCCCTGGCGCTTTTGACCGGCGGAAAACAACGCGAAGGCGATGAACTTTACGCCGCCTTTACATTGCGCAGCGAAGCGGTGAAAGTTCGCGTGGTTTCGCCGCACTTCGTGGATCCGGACGGGAGGCGCATGCGTGGCTGACGAACCGCAAAGATTGTCGGCGCTGAAAGGCGTTCTTGAACCGGGGATATTTGGTGCCAGGACGCCTGGCATAACCCTGTGCGAACGCCGGAATCTCTCGATCGTTCAGGTGGCGGCCTACGCCGACACGGCCCAAACGACCAGAAATATCATAGAGGACTTCATCGGCGCCTTGCCGCCGTCCGAGCCCAATCGCTCGATTGCGGCCGGTGCCGCCCAGATATGCTGGATCGGTCCCCATAAATGGTGGATCGTTCAGACGGACCGGCCGCGCGACGCTAATTCGCTGGCGCGTGAATTGGGCGACCGCGCGGCCGTAACTACCCAGGGCCATGGCCGCACCTGCATCCGCCTGTCGGGTCCGAGCGCCCGCGACCTTTTGCCCAAGGGATGCACGCTCGACTTCCACCCCGGCCATTTTACCGTTGGCGATTGCGCCCAAACCAATCTTGGCCATGTCAATTCGGTGATAAACTGCATTGACGATGCACCTGAATTTGATCTTTTTATTCCAAGAAGTTACGCGGTTTCATTCTGGGAATGGATGACCGACGCGGCGATGGAATTCGGCTATAAGGTTATTGCCTCACCATGAGGTTTCTTAAAATTACGGCTGTTCGGGACTAAATCATGGCCTCACTGCGTATTGGCGTCGATTCCGGCGGTACCTTTACCGATGTCTGCCTGCTTGACGAAGAAATCGGGCGGATTTCGGTCTGGAAGCTGTCCAGTACGCCCGACGATCCGTCCGTCGCCATCGCCGAGAGCGCGCGCGAAGCGGTTGCGCGGTTCGGCGCCGCCGGAGACCATGTTTCGTTCTTCGGGCATGGCACGACGGTTGCGACCAACGCGCTGATCCAGGGGCGCGGCGCGCGCACCGGGCTGATTACCAATGACGGATTCCGCGACCTGCTCGACCTTGGCCGGCAGCGGCGGCCGCATCTTTACGACTTGCAGGCCGACAAGCCGGTGGCGCTGGTTCCGCGCGACCGGCGGCTGGAGGTGCGCGAACGGTTGCTTCATGACGGCACGGTTGAACGCCAACCGGACGCGGACGAGGTGCGCGCGGCGGCGCGGCAATTGCGCGATATGGACGTCGAGGCGGTGGCGATTTGCTTTTTGTACAGCTTTGTCGATCCGGCCCATGAGAAAATGGTCGCCCGTATCCTCGGCGAGGAGCTGGGCGGCGCGTTCATTACCGCGTCGCACCAGATCTGCCCCGAATTTCGCGAGTATGAACGGCTTAGCACGACCGTCGTGAACGCGTTTCTGGGGCCGGTGATGAAGGGCTATCTGTCGCGCCTGACGCCGCGATTGCGTGACGCCGGCATCCATGCGGCCCCCCACATCACCCAGTCCAATGGCGGCACGATCACCTTCGAGACCGCATCCGTTCTGCCGGTTCGCGCCGTCCTGTCCGGCCCCAGT
>PTKA01000200.1 GCA_002937525.1 Alphaproteobacteria bacterium MarineAlpha10_Bin3 | reverse complement strand
ACACGATTGGCCACTTGCTCGATCGCTTCCCGCCACAGGAATGCAGCAATTACTTCAGAAACGCCGGATACGTCTAAACTTGATCGGAACATACTCTAGTCCTGGTTCCCGACGATGTCTCGGCGTTGAAGAATCTGGGCCATGTCATCCTCAAGCTCGGTCATGCGGGGGAGGGACTGCATTTGCTGCGCCGCGCGATCCAACTGGCCCCCGATGATCCCGACGCCCACTACACGCTGGGCAATGTACTGATGCGGATGGAACGGTTGCAGGAGGCGCTTAACAGTTACGCCCGGGTCCGCGAGTTGCAACCGGACGCCGCGCGCGCCTATTTCGCGCCGGCCAATGTGTTGCTGATGAATGGCCAGTACAAGGAAGGCTGGTCGGTTTACGAATCCCGGTTCGATATGTCGTCCTATAGAACCAATGTCAGGGACGTTCATGAACGGCTTTGGGATGGCGGTGCGCTGGACGGCCGGCGGTTGCTGGTCCATGTCGAGCAGGGCTTCGGCGATACCCTGCAATTCATCCGCTATGTACCCTTGATTCAGCGGCTGGCGGGCGACGGTAAAATCTTCCTGGTCTGCGAGCCGGAGCTGTTTGGCCTGCTGGAAACGGTCGAGGGCGTCGATGAAATTTACCGACTCGGTTCCGACACCTCGGTTACCTACGATGTGCAGGTACCGCTACTGAGCCTGCCGCATCGTTTCGCTACGACCCTGGAGACCATCCCGAATACCGTTCCCTATATCAAGGTTCCGCCGGGAACCAAGGCGCGTATCCGCCGCCGCAAGGGCGTCAGGCTGACCGTTGCTTTCGTTTGGGCCGGGCGGCCGACCCACAGCGACGACCGGTTTCGTTCCTGTCCCCTCAACTGGTTCGCCGCCTTGTTCGATATGCCGGGGATCGATTTCTATAGCATCCAATGGGGTCCGCGCGCGGGTGAATTAACGCCCTATCAATCGCGCCTGAACGTGACCGACATGACCGATAAGCTGACCAGTTTCGCCGAAACGGCGGCGATCATCGAACAGGTCGATCTGGTCATCAGCATCGATACCGCGGTGGCGCATCTTGCCGGTGCGTTGGGCAAGCCGGTCTGGACTTTGTTGCCATTTGGCGGTGAATGGCGCTGGTTGTTTCGCCGCGAGGACACGCCCTGGTATCCGACGATGCGACTGTTTCGCCAGCAAATTCTCGGCGACTGGCGGCCGGTGTTTCAGCGCATCGCGGCGGCGTTGTCCCAGTTGGTCGAATCGAAAAGCGGGCCACCGCCAGCCGCATCGCCACGCACGAAACCCACTAAACCGCGCCGCAAATCCGCCAAGAAGCGAAAGTCATCGGCCAGATCGAAACGCCCGGCGAAGAAATAGCGCTTATTTATCGGTGGCGACGAAGACGCCGTCCCAATCGACCGGTGGCGGCACTTCGCGGTTATGCTCGATGCGTTCCACATACAGATCGTACAGGACATCGAGGTTGAATTTCTGATCCCGGGACATGCCACGGCACGTTGCCATGAGGTTCTCGGCTTGATCCCATTGCTGGGAACGGTACTGCACGATGAAATCGTCATGTTGCGTCTTCAACGCAACAAAGTCGGGTTCGGCGGCGAACTCCGCATCGCCGAGCAGGCAGTGAATATCCACGCCGACCGACTGGCCCTTGACTTGAATGAGGTCCATTTCCAGCGTGGCGAATTTACCCGCCGCTTCGGCTGCGGTTTTCGGGCCTAGAACGATCCTGACGCCGTAGTTTTTCGACTGGCTTTCGAGACGGGCGGCAAGGTTTACCGGATCGCCCAGCACCGAATAGTCGAAGCGTTGATCCGAACCCATATTGCCGACCACGCATACTCCGGTGTTGATGCCGGTGCCGACATTGAGCGGCATATGGGTCACGCCCGCTTCCTCGTCCTCCAGGCGCCGCGCTTCGTTGAGGATATCCAGTTCCACGAACATGTCCAGCGCCGACGTGCAGGCGTTCAAGGGGTGGTCCTCGACATCCAGTGGCGCGTTCCAGAACGCCATGATGCAGTCGCCCATATATTTGTCGATCGTCCCGCTGTTCGACAGAATCACATTGGTCAACGGCGTCAACAGCCGGTTGATCAGCGTCGTCAGCCCGTGCGGGTTGGATTTGAAGGTCTCCGAGATAGCCGTGAAGCCGCGCACGTCGCAGAACAAGAAGGTCATCTCCTTGGTCTCACCGCCCAGGGTCAGGTTTTCCGGATTTTCCGCCAACTGCTCGACCAGCGCCGGCGATAGATACTGCGCAAAGGCGCCGCGCACCTGCTTCTTTTCCGCCGCTTCGCGCATGTAATTGGCGAAGGTCAGCACCGAGTACAGCGACATCGTCACGATGGCCGGATAGGTGACGTCGATTAGAGTCAGATATTCAATGTACAAATACCAACTGCCGCCAATCAGCACCAATCCGGTCGTGACAATACCCCCCAAGGTCCACATGGGACCGAGCCGGGGAATAAGTACGGTCATGAACAGACCGGCAAAAAGGATCATCGCCACTTCGATGGCAACCGCGATGGGCGGATACTTCAAATAATAATCTTCGTCCTTCAGCAGCAGTATTTCGGTATTTGCGGCCTTGGACAGGGCGATAAATTCGGGCGATTTCGGTTTCAGACCCTTCGCTTTGGCTTCGGCGCCGACGCGTTTTGCGATTTCCTGAATTTTCGCCTGTTTGGCGTAATAGGCGGCAAATATGGACTCCAGGATATTGGCGTGCACCTCGACCCCCGGCAGCCGTTCCGAAATTGGGGTGGCGTGAATATCGACCAGCCCCACCGCCGACGTGCCGAGCACAAACAGTTTCCCGGCCAGCTTTTCCTTGGGAACGCGTCCCTTGATGATATCGCTCGCCGAGATATACAGCCGGCCGGAATTGTCCGGCGTGTTGAATGCGTCCGGTTTCGAGTAGTGGACCCAGATACGTCCCCGGCTGTCGGTCGGGATGGAAAAATTTCCCTGCCGGGTTTGCAGCAAGATATGGGATATGCCGGCGGCGTCGCGTTTGACGAAGATGCTCTTGCTGCCGAAAGCGGTGCGAAGCAGTTCAAGGGTCAGGGCCGGCCGAATTTCCTTCCCGACGCGCGAAATAAGCGGCACGCGGCGGATCAGGCCGTCATATTCATGCCCCACCGAAAAAATACCGTGGCCCGCCGCGGCTTTTTCGAATTCGGGTACATTTCCCATGAAGGCGGTGTAGGACGTGATGAAATCATAGGGATATCCGCCGGTGCCCAGCACGCCTTTAACCGCGGATCTGTTCGATGGCGGTGCCTTGCCGTCTGGTAACGGCGTCCTCAAGCCGACCTGTCCAACGACGGTGGCGATTTTCCGCATGGCGTCGGCAAGCACGTTTTCGCTGCGCGGCAAGGCCCTCAGTTTGGCTAATGTTTCCTCGTCCGCGCCGCGAAGGATATCGGCGATCCGGTCCGGTGACGTGCGGTCATATTCCGGGAATACCATATCGAAGGCGATACCGCCCGCTTTCGCTTCGGCGAGACGTTCAAGCAAATCCGCAAGAACGGTTCTTGGCCACGGCCATTGACCGATTTCGAACAGGCTTTTTTCATCGACATCGATAATGCCGACCGGAAGGTTTTGAATTTTTCGGGGTTCGATACGTTGATAGATATCGAACGTTTTGACCCGGACCCATTCAACCCAAGGGACGTTATTGACCCGGCCGGCGATCCCGAGCGTCAGCACCAAAAGCGCTATAATCGTGGAAATGCGCAGCTTCCACCACGGGCCTTTGCCACCGCCATGCAGGATATTGTCCTTGAGCTTGCCGCCGAATTCGCGCAGCCGCATTGTCAGGCCGATTGCGTCGCCGCTGTCCCGCGCCTGGGTCGTTGACACCATCGGAAAACCGCCCCCAAATCCATCGACATTGCCACCGTATCACAATCTTGGACGCGGTTCGACGAATTCCGTGCGGGCATTGCGGTTAACCATACCGACATGCTTCACGTCCCACGGCCATGCTATAGCTACTAAAATAAACACGAATATTTGACGGACTGAAAACCAATAGGAATTCGAAGTAAGCGCAATCGGGGCGGATTTATTTCGGTTACTGTGATATTTTTAACCTGAATAAACCATACGGCTGGTAATGCCGCGCCGTGGAGAACGATTTTGTCTAGCACGGGCGGGAAACACTGGCTTCGATATGCGCTGCGCGAAAGCCGTGGCGCGTTTCGCGACCTCATCCTGATTTCCCTGTTCGTCAATATTCTGGTTCTGTCGATTCCCGTATTCGTATTGCAGGTCTATGACCGGGTCGTATTTCAAGGCGGTATGACGACCCTGCAAGGGCTGGTGATCGGAATGGGGCTGATCGTCGGCTTCGATT
>PTKA01000020.1 GCA_002937525.1 Alphaproteobacteria bacterium MarineAlpha10_Bin3 | reverse complement strand
GATTGACGCTCGACATCGTCTGGAATGGTGTCCGCCAATATGTCGTAATAGGTCTGTCGAACATCTGCGTCATTTTTGCGCGAAAACAATGCATCGATTACGGTAATGAAGCAGGCCCGTAATTTGTCCGACGTATCGGCCTGCTCAATCAGCGAAACGAGTCCGGTTTCCGGATTCTGGATTACCGCCATCCAATCGACGGTACCGTCCGGCATCTTTGGCCAGCTCATGGCGACAAAATTCCCTTTTCCCCTACCGCGTAAAATTGAATATAGTCGATGCAATTCAAATTGAACATCACGATCCGTCACTACCAAGGCGCGATATCGGATGAATCCTGTCCTCGATCCGGCCGGCGGCGATTCGCGCAACGTTGCGCCAGCTCGAAACCTTTCCGAATTTTCGCCGCGGACCATACTGCATTTTTAATGCGTTGGCGCGGCGTTGACCGCATGGAAGGAAAATGACATCAAAGGATCGCCCAACGGTGACGTTCAAGACGCCCAATTCCTTCCCCGGCCAGACCGGCCATGTTCATGGGAATCTGTAACCGGATCGATTGGAGAAACACATGCAACCCAATAACCCTGTTCCGGCCAAAAGAGCGGCCGGTAAAATACGGTCCGTGCGCCAAGCGGTGGCTTGCGCCCTGGCGGTCCTTGCCCTCGCGGTGACACCGCTTCCGGCCACGGCGGGCGATCCAGGCCTCCATATGGAACTCAACAAGGTCGAAGACGTCGATGGGCGTTGTCACGGTCTGTTCGTGATCCGCAACACGCTGGGACAGTCCCTGGACCGGTTCGCCATGGAGCTGATCTTGTTCAGCCAGGACGGCGCCATTAAGCAGAGCATCCTGTTGGACGTGGCGCCCTTGCCCGACGACAAGACGACCGTTGCCAGATTCGTTTTGAGCGAGGGTAAATGCGCTGGTCTCGGCCGCGTACTGGTCAACAAATTCCTCGCCTGCGCCAGCAATTCGGGAGCAAAGGTGGATTGCCTTTCCGGGCTGGACGTATCCAGCCGCGCTGGGATCGAGTTCTTCAAGTAGCCGTCAGGCCGCCTACCAGGGCTGGTTTATCGGAGCGCCGCTTGTTCCGGCCCCGCGCCGACAAATCCGGCGGCGGCGCCATTAAGTGGCGTTCTTGCGCCGTAGCACCACCATAGGCCACGCCCAGGAAACGATGAACACCGTCTTTGATTGAACCGCGCAGCCGGCCTTGCGCGGTATCCGCGATGGTGTCAGCGATAAGCGTCGTCATGTTGAACTCCCTTCCACGCAAGCGAGCAGCGCCATCAGTTGCCTGACCTCGCCAACGTCGAGATCGTCGATATGTTGCGCCAGCGCGATGACCCGTTCGGTTGCGCCATCGTCGAGCCGGACCGCAAGGCAGTCGTGAATTTTGACCAGATGATCGGCATCGTCGATTGGCGGTCCGCCCCATATGCCGCGCGGTCCGTCGCACCGCGCATGATCGAGCGTGCCGTCCTTCATCCGCACCGTCGTTTCGACGTGCATCCGGTCGAAACGAGCGGGAATATCGGCCCGCATATCGACCGTGATCCGCCCCAGCATGGCTTCCAAATCGGCGGCGAACCGCCTGGAATCCTCGAAGCGCGCCATGTTCACGCGCCCGTCCAGCAGGCCGCAAGCGGTCACATACTGCCAGCTGAACTTGCCGGCCAGGCCGCTTACCGGTTGCGGCCGGTCGATATAGTACATCGGCGGCGTCACTATTTCGACCGCCGCGATCGCCGCCGGGTCGGCGATGCGTCCGTGCAGTTCCAGCGCCGCGGTAATGGCGAAATGGGTCCCGTATTGGCTTGGAAACATCTTGATCGCATAGCCGGGTTCGACGACGCGGAACGGCGCGCCGTAATGAAGCAGATCTTCGAGCACGAACTTGTCGTCGAAGAGCCCCGCGACATACCCCTGCGGCGCCTTGAAGATATCGGGATTGGCGGTAAAACCGCGCGCCGCCAACATTGCGGCATCCAGCCCGGCGGCCACCGCCACGCCGCAATTGGTCGATTTGGTCATGGTCCCGGCATTGGCCAGCAAACCGCCGGCCCGCGACGCGGCTATCCCGAGCGCGTTGCGCAGCTCGATTACGTCAAGATCGAGCATATGCGCCGCCGCCACAACGGCCCCCATTGGCCCGACCTGGCTGGGTGGGTGAAAGCGCGCATCGCGCGCCTCGAACTGGCGCGACGCCTGGCGGATCCAGCCCTGCATCTCGATGCCTTTTATCAATGCAATGAGCACCGCCTGGCCATCGGCACCGCGGGCTTCCGCCAGGGCAAGGGCGGCCGGCAAAGTGGTGGAAATTTGGTGATTGGCCGGGTTCCACATTGGCTCGAAATCGAGCACATGCATGCTGACGCCGTTGATATAAGCGGCATTCACCGGCGATGTCATGAACCCGAATCCGATTACCGATGCCGCTTCGGCGCCGCCCATTTCACGCAAATGGCTGGCCAGAATTCCCGGCGACGCTTCTTGTCTGGTGCCCGCCACGGCGACGGCCAGCCCGTCCAGCACCAGACGCCGCGCCGCAATGCGCGCCGCTTCAGGTACATCGCCGGAGGTGGTCCGGGTAATGCGTTCGCACAATTTCTGCGTTACGCCCATATCAGGCACCGTTGCATAATCCGATACGCACAATCCTAAAGCTGGCTTTGCCGGAAAGCCGCCCGTTCGATGACGATGCTACGCAATTTTCGCCATCGTTGGAAGTTCGCCCCATTGCCAAGGGTCATCCGCTATGCCGGTACGATATCTACCTTGTTTCGGGTTAAACTGCGCCCGACAAACGATGAAAGGATAACAGCCATGAGCCGGTATTTTGGCGACGTCGCGCAAAACGGCTATGTCGTGCGCGATATCGAAGCAGCGATGCGCCATTGGTCGGGCGTGCTGGGCGTTGGCCCCTGGTTCTACGCCGAGCGGGTGCCAATCGAGGACTTCCAATTTCGCGGCGCGCCATCGGACTGCGCAATTTCGATCGCCCTGGCCAATGCGGGCACGCTGCAGATCGAACTGATCCAGCAACGCAACGACGCACCGTCGATGTACCGGGACTTTCTCGATGCCGGCCATGAGGGATTGCAGCATATCGCCTATTGGACCGACCGTTTCGATGCAGCACTCGATGTTGCCGGGACACTTGGATGGGTACTGGGACAGTCGGGCTTTGTCGGCAAGCCGGGCCGTTTCGCCTATTTTGAAACCGAAGCTCATCCGGGCACGGTGATCGAGTTATCGGAAACCAACGGCCCCAAGGGAGCGATGTTCAAACGCATCGCCGCCGCCGCGCACGACTGGGACGGCAGCGACCCCATCAGGACCCGATGGCCGCTTTAGCGAAAGGTGCGGCGGTTTCCCAATGCCGGGCTACCACTTTTCCCAATGGACGATTTCGTCCAGCGGGCGGCGCTTGGCCGGCTTGAAGTCGGTTCCTATCGTATAGGCGACCGGCAAAAGCCCGGCCTGAATGACGCCGTCGGGGATCCCCAGCAAGGCCGCCGCCTCGTCCTCATATTGGAGATGCAATGTCGTCAACACCGAACCGAGCCCCCGGGCGCGCAGCGCCAGCTGGAAGCTCCACATTGCGGGATAAATCGACCCCATCAGCCCGCCCCAGGCGCGGCGCGGCGCGTCGGCGGGTATATGGTCGGCCACGATGCACGGAATGACATGCACCGGCACGTCCTGGAGCCGTTCGGCGAGATAGCGGGCGGAATCGAACACCCGGCTGTCCTGGACCGCCCCCCTTGCCGTCGCCTCGCGGTAGGCGTCTTCGAGATAGGCGCCGGCCCCCTTGCGGTACAGGTCGGCCAGCGCCAGGCGCGTATCCGCGTCGGTCACCACGATCCAGCGCCAGCCCTGACGGTTCGATCCGGTCGGCGCCTGCAGCGCCAGTTCCAAACAGTCGCAGACGATCTGGCGCGGCACCGGCTTGTCGAAATCAAGGCGCTTGCGCACCGCCCGCGTGGTGGAAAGCAGGGCATCGGTCACGGACAGATCATAGACGCTCATCGGTTATTCCTTCGTGGTTTTACAGCTTAAAATGGCATTCCTGACTATGCCGCGAGCAACGCCGCCGCCTTGGCGCGCGCGGCGTCGCCGGCCTGGGCCTCGCCGCAATCGTCCAGGGCTTGCGCATACATCGACCAGGACGGCGCGCTGGTGGGCGCCATGTCGGTGCGTTCGGCAAGCAAGGCGCGCGCCAGGCCGTGCTGGCCGTCCTTGAGGGCGGCGTTTATCAGCATGCGGTCCCACACATCGCGCTGCGCCCAGCTGCCGCCCAGCGGCAGCATCCGGTAGCGCGCCTGCATCATGATCTCGACCACGCGGGCATGGTCCTTGGCGCCATGCGCCAGGATCGCCTCGGCGACCGGAACGCCGGCGTCGCGGTAGGTCGCTCCCATGGTCACGGTTCCGCCGGCATGGGCGTTGGCGAATTCACGCATCGAGTCCAGCATCTGCTTTGCCTCGTCGCGGCGGCCGGCCATGGTCAGCGCCATCATGAAATGCAGGTCGTTGAACGCGCGCAGCCGCGCATCGATACGCCCGGCGCAGATTTCCGCGACACTTTCCCAGCGGTCGCCAACATCGATCCCCAGTATGTCGAGGCGCATCAGCATGCTGGACGCATTGCCGATGGCAATATTGTCTTCCGAGGGCTCGGGCCAGAATTCCCGGTCATAGGCGCGCAGCACGGCGTCGTATTGTTCGAACTCCAGATAATGCAGCGCGCGGTGCCACCACATATGCTGGGCGAACACGCCGCGCTTGCGCCACGCGTCTTCATGGCCGTCGATCCATTCGATGCCTTCGCGCCGGCGGCCCTGCGCTTCCAGGACATGGGCCACGCAATGGCCGGCCCAGACATCGTTCTCGTTGATCTCCACGGCGCGCTTGCCCATGGTTTCGGCCGGACCCAGATCGTTGTTTTCTTCCAGTGAAAAGGCCCGGCAGCCGAGCACATAGCCGTAGCCCGGCACCGATTCATCCCAGCGCGGCATCACGCGCGCCATTGAATCGCGCATCTGGGCCAGATCGCCGAGAAAGAAATGCATGGTGTGGGCGATCCGCAGCGCCAGGATATCGTGCGGATGGTCGATCAAGATCGCGTCCCAGATCGCGTTCATGCGCCGGATATCGCCGGCACTCCAGGCGGCAAGCGCCTGCACATGCATACGTTCGCGTTCGGTCGCATTGGCCGCTAGACCTTGGGCCTTGAGGAGGGCTGCGTCGCTTCGCACCGCCAGATCGGCCAGCGCCGGCAGGCGGAAGAAATAACCGCGCAAACATTGGCCCATAATCATGTCGGGATCGACTTCCGCGACCCGCTTCAACAGCCGGCCGGCGTCGCGCCCGGACGCAAGAAACTCATCGACGCTGGCGTCGAACGCGTCCACCGCCGCCTGGCTCGACGCCGTAAACGCCAATCCGCGTTTGTCGTAATACATAAATTTTTCGCCCCAAAGACAGACCAGTGCACATTTGTAGTAGAGGCGACCGGCCCATGCAACGCACCGTGAACCGTCCAGGCGTCCTGGTTCGGCCACGGCGGATCGCAGAAGTTTCAGTCGTCTTGAAGCAAATGGTCGCGTTGGGTCACGCCGCTGTAATCGGTGCGGAACAGATTGCGGCGTTGCAGTTCGGGGACGACCAGATCGACGAACTCCTCGATTGCGCCCGGACAGTAGATCGGCGACAGCATGAAGCCGTCGCCGCCGGCAATATCGATGAAGGCTTCCATCTGATCGGCGATGGAATTGGGCGTGCCAACGAACTGCGGCAAGCCGACGCTTTGGCCATGGCGCTGGGCGACTTCGCGCAAGGTCATCGATTCGCCCGACGGCTTGCGGAAACGGGTCTGCATGCGTTGCAATTCCGGTTCATCGCGGGTCGCCATTGCATCGTCGAGCGACAACGCCGACAGATCGAAATCAAGATGCGCCGACAAAATGGCCATGCCGCCATCCAGCGGCACCAGGCTGTTATGAAATTCCTGCTTCTCGCGGGCTTCGGCCTCGCTGGAACCGATGATCGGCTGCATCCCGAATAGAATTTTACAGCAATCCGGGTCGCGTCCGTTCGCGTCCATCCGGCTTCTTATATCGGCGCGGTAGGCCGCCGCGTCTTCCGGCCGGGGCTGAATGGCGAAGATGGCGTCGGCGTATTTCGCCGCCAGCTTCTTGCCCTTGGGCGAGGTGCCGGCTTGTAGAATAGCCGGGCCGTTCTGCGGCGACCGGGTGACGTTCAGCGGGCCGCGAGATTTGTAAAACCGGCCTTCATAGTCGATCCGCCGCACCTTGGCCGCGTCCACGAAGACCGCGTTTTCGCGGTCCATGACCACCGCGTCGGCATCCCAGCTATTCCACAGTTTCTGGCAGACGGCGATGAATTCATCGGCCTTTTCGTAGCGCATATCGGTGGCTTCGCGTTCCTGGCCGTAATTGGACGCCTGGTTATGGTTGATCGAGGTCACCACGTTCCAGGCGGCGCGCCCGCCGGTCAGATGGTCGATCGTCGCCCACAGACGCGCCAGATAGAACGGATGCTGATGGCTGACCGAAAACGTGGCGCCCAGCCCGATATGGCTGGTGACCGCACCCATCCAGCTTAGCAGCGGCACCGGATCGTGTTCCGGCGCCTGCACCGCATAGCGCAAGGCCGGTTCCAGCGAGCCGCGAAATGTGTCCGAGATGTAGTTGAGGTCGGCGAAGAAAACCATGTCGAACTTGCCGCGTTCGCAGGTCCTGGCGATATGCTGATACAGCGCCGGCTTGCTCCATTTATCCTGCGTTATGTCGGATTGCGGGTGCCGCCACATCGCCAGGCTGTGATAAGTGGGGCCGTGCACCAGAAATTGCGCCAGATGCATTTTCTTCTTCTTGGACATACAAAATCGACCTTTCATGCGGCCCATCATGGCCGCCGTTCAATAGGGCGCATCGCCCTTCAGCATGACCCGGTATAGATAGCGCATTTGATCCATGTCGTAATCGGCATTGGCCTTGTGCAGCAGCAGCCGGTTGTCCCACATCACCAGATCGCCGATCCGCCATTGATGGCGGTACTGGTATTTTTCCTGGATCGAATGGGCCAGCAATTCGTCGAGCAATTCCAGCGCTTCGGCTTGCGCCATGCCGACGATGCCTTCGATCCGGATCGGATTGATGTACAGGCCCTTGCGGCCGGACTCGGGATGGGTGCGCACGATGGGATGAATGACCGATGCCGGCGTCCTATCGCGGTTTTGCGCCGACAATCCGATCAGTTTGCGCCCACTAAAGCGGCTTTGATACACCTGTATGGCGCGCAAGCCGTCGATGCGGCGCTTGGTGGCGGCGCTCAATCCGTCATAGGCTTCCTGCAAGTTGACGAATTGCGTATCGCCGCCGCGTTCGGGCAATTCAACCGCAAACAACACGGTCGCCTTGGGCGGCTCCAGCGCGTTGGAATGGTCGGTGTGATACCCGGCACCGGGGATATAGCGCGACCCGTCGGAATAGGTATCCTGGTTCGAAATATAATGAATTTGCGGACAGTCCGGGATTGCAAAGCGCGTGTTGTGCTGGGCAAAGACCTCTCCGAACAGCGCCATTGCATCCAGCATCTGGACCGGCGTCAGGCGCTGATCGCGCACCACCAGCACGCCATGATCGACGAAAGCCCGGTTCAACAGCATCCGCGTCGCGTCATCGACGGGTCTGGACAGATCGGCGCCGAGAACTTCGACGCCAGTATGGTCCGATAGCAGATTGATCGTGCATCCCGTCATGGCCCACCTCGTTTTCGCGGAACGCAGTCTATAGCTTTGTTGCCCGGCGCGTCACGGCGGCTTGGTTTCCGCCGGGTTCCATGCGAAATTTGGCCGTCCATCAGGAGGAGAGACCCGTGGCGCGCATCGCTATCGGCGGCATTCAGCACGAAACCAACACCTTCGCGCCGACCAAGGCCGGGCTTCAGGCTTTCAGGACCGGCGGCGCTTTTCCGCCACTCAGCACCGGGCCGGATCTGTTGGCGCGGGTCAAGGGCAAGAACCTGCCGATTGCCGGGTTCGTCGACCGGATCGAGGCGCTGGATCATCGCGTCCATCCGCTGACCTGGGCGGCGGCATCGCCGTCCAATGTGGTGACCAGGGATGCGTTCGAACATATCGCCGCGCTGATTCTGGACGGCCTGAAAGCGGCGCCGGCTTACGATGCGGTCTATCTTTGCCTGCATGGTGCGATGGTGTGCGAGCATCTGGAAGATGGCGAGGGCGAGATATTGCGCCGCGTGCGCGACCTGATCGGGCCGGACATGGCGCTGGTCGCCAGTCTGGATCTGCATTCCAATACCACGCCGGAAATGATCGCACATGCCGACCTTCTGGTCGCCTATCGCACCTACCCCCATATCGACATGGCCGATACCGGGGCGCGCACAGCACGCCTGCTGGACGAGATATTGCGGCGCGGCCGCAAACCGGCCAAGGCGTTTGCGCAGATTCCGTTCCTGATCCCGTTGAACTGGCAATGCACCATGATGGTGCCGGCCCAGGGCCTTTATGCGCGCCTGCCGGAGTTGGAAACCGGCGCGGTCGTCCACGCATCCTTTACCCCCGGCTTTCCCGCCGCCGACATTCATCATTGCGGACCGTCGGTTTTCACCTATGGCTGGGACCAGACGGCGGTGGATGACGCCTGCGCGCGGCTCGCCGCCGAAATCACCGGGTTCGAGAGCGCCTTTGCCGGAAAAATATACGATCCCGATGCCGGCGTTCTGGAGGCCATGCGGATCGCCGCCCATGCCAGCCGGCCGGTCGTGATCGCCGACACCCAGGACAATCCCGGCGCCGGCGGCGATTCCAATACCGCCAGCATGCTCCGGGCATTGGTCGAAAACCGCGCCGAAGAGGCGGCGCTCGGCCTGATGATCGACCCGGCGGCGGCGGAGGTCGCGCACCGCGCCGGCGTCGGGTCGGACGTGAACCTGACCCTTGGCGGCCATTCAGGGTGCGATGGCGACGATCCCTTCACGGCGCAATTCACCGTCGAGCGGCTGCATGACGGCCGTTTCGACGCCACCGGCCCGTTCTACAAGGGGGCCGAATTCAATCTTGGGCCATCAGCCTGCCTGAAGATCGGCGGCACCCGCATCGTCCTGGCCTGCACCAAGGTCCAGTTGGCCGATCAGGCGATGTACCGGTTCGTCGGCATCGAGCCGACCGCGCAAAAAATCCTGGTCAACAAAAGCTCGGTCCATTTCCGCGCCGATTTCGCCCCGATCGCCGAACAGATTTTGATCTGCGCGGCACCCGGCCCGATGATCGCCGACCCGGCCAATCTGCCGTGGCGGCGTCTGCGGCCGGGAATCCGGCTCCGGCCGCTCGGGCCGGTCTGGCGCGGTGCGTGACGCGGCCGAACAAGCTCATGCGCCGTTTGGTTTGCGGCAATAGATTTCAATCGGAACGATACAGGCGTCGGCGAGGCCGCGCGCGGTGTTGGCCATGGCCTCGGCCGCCTGGTCGCCATGGACCAGTTGCACGGAGCAGTGCGGCGGCTTCTCGCCGCGTTCGACCATGGCCCGCGACCGGACGCCGAAAGCCCTGAATTCCTTGGCGGTATCGCGTAGCGTCAATTGCGTGAAGCCGCAGGCTTCCAGCCCCTTCGCCGTCGCCGGCGGGGTTTCCAGAAAACTCGATTCCGCCGTTCGCGCCCAGGGTGTCGGGTAACCGAGGCCATCGTTCGGCCCGCGCGCAAGTTCGGAAAGCAGCAGCCACGCACCGGGCCGCAGCACCCGGTAAATTTCCCGGTAAAACGCGGCCTTGTCGGCGATGTTCATCGACACATTCATCGAATAGGCGCCGTCGAAGCGCGCATCTTCGAACGGCATCGCCAGCGCATCGCCCTGTTCGAAGACCACCCGATCCTCCAGTCCCAGCAGCCGCGTCAGATGACGGGCAAGGTCGCAGAATTCAGCGGTCAGGTCGATTCCGGTAACCCGGCAGCCGAACCGGTCGGC
>PTKA01000002.1 GCA_002937525.1 Alphaproteobacteria bacterium MarineAlpha10_Bin3 | reverse complement strand
AAAGCCCGGAGGAACGGTCGGCCAAACCGCGCAAATCCGGGGTGCGGTGGCGCCGCAAGGCGGTCGTCGTCTTCATCGGCGCGCCGGTATTCCTGGCCGGGCTGACGGTCGGCGGTTTTGGTCTTTTCACCCGCATCGACGCCCGCGATCCGAATCCTCGCGAATTTCAATCCGACGGCGCGGGTTCCAGCAGCGCCTATTACCGCGTCCGCGTGGATTATTTGCCAAGAGGAGGCGGTGACGCGGGCGCGGCCAGCCGAAGCTGGATGCGTCGGCTCGGTGCAACCCTGTTCGACGAAGGGCTGACCACGACGCTCACCATCGACATCGCGCAGGGCGAAGGCCCGGCCCGGCGCGTGGCGCGGTGGCGCGGCGACAGCCGGGCTAGCGCCGAGGGTATCATGAGCGCCTACCGGAAGCGCAACCAGGTAACGGTCGCGGTAACGGTTGCGCGGGCGGTGCAACCGCGCCTGCGCTGGAAATTTGGTCAGCCGCAATGGGTCACGGACATTCTACGCGCCTCGATGCCCAAGGCCGGCGTGGATCAACCGCCGCTGATTCGCATATCACCGCCCGCCGCCGACCGGCAACCCGCCATGACGACAATCGTCGTGCGCAACTATAAGGGAATCGCCATCGGCGATTTGCATGTGACGTCGCAATGGCGGTCCTCGGTTCTGTTCGATCCGGCCCTTGTCCAGGCGCGCCCGGCGCCCAATCCGGCCATCGAATCCTTCGTGACCGCGAATGCCAGCGCCGCGGCGCGACGGTTCGCGATTGTGCGGATGATCCGGTCGACGGGCGCTGGTTTCACCGCGATTGCGGCGATCAAATCCTGGACCGTGCGCCGCTTCGCCACTGTGCAAGGCAGCCGCGCACAATGCGCCGCAACCTACGATACGGCAATTGGCCGGTTCGCCTTAAGCGACGGCGATGCGGCGCTGCTGACTTATTTTTTGCACCGCGATGGGCCGGAGTTCACCCGCACTGCGTCGCTCGCCACCGCCTGTGGCCGCAAATCTCTGGGTGCGGCACTGCTTCGCATCGGCGCACCGCTGACCGGCACCGGCGCGCCGGCCGCCGCACTGGCGCTAGCGCCGGTGGCGGCACCCAAAGCGACCGAATTACCGCCCCTTCCGCCGGGCCGTATATTGCATCGTCTGGCGCGGGAATGGAGAGCCGGGCTGGCGGCACGCACCGATTCGATACGCTTCATTCGCGTTGACGCCACACTTAGCCGGCCCAACCTATTCAAGCTGTTATCGACAACGCCATTGGCCGACCGCGCGGCGATACTGGACGAACATGCGGCCAACCGGGTCCACCATTTTGCCTGCTTCACCAAGGTTACGCAAAACGCCATGGCGGTGATACTGGAGCGTCGGCAAGGTGCCTCGACCGCCGTTTTCCGCTACCGGTTCTTCTTCGACGCGCAAAACAAGATCCACAAAATTTACCGCCGGCCCGCGATCCAGGCCGACATCAACGACCTGAAATTCACCTTGCGCGGCACCGCCTGTACGGACCGGTTCCTGGCGCGCGAGGAAGCCCGCATCCGGCAAATCATCGGCGGCCAGCGTTCGTCTCAAACAGCGCCGCAGGGGACGCCCACCGGGCGGATTACCATCAAATCGACTCTGCCCTGGAAAAGCCCGGCACCGCGCGGACGGTCCAGAAACCGGGTTACGGTCGATCTGAGCGTCCTCGACTCAAGGCCGGATCAGGATTGATGCATGGCATCCATCTTGTGAATCCGCTCGCGATTTATAAATAGAGCAAAGCCACACGACGATTGATAATCGCCAAAGGCGATTCTCATCAATCCTGATTTGCTCTATACCGAAAAGTACTTCGCCTCGCGGTGGAGGATGACGATCGCGCTGGTCGATTGTTCGGGGTGAAGCTGGGATTCATCGGATAATTCGATACCCAGACGCTCCGCGCCGAGCAATTCGAGAATTTGCGCCTGGTCCTCGACCTTCGGACAGGCGGGATAGCCAAACGAATAGCGGCTGCCGCGGTATTCCTGTTGCAACATTTTTCCCGCCTGGCGCGCTTCTTCGCTGGCGAAGCCCAGCTCGGCGCGAATCCGCTTATGGGTGTATTCGGCCATCGCCTCGGCCATCTCCACACCGAGACCGTGCAGGTACAGATAGTCCTGATAGCGGTCCTCGCCGAACCATTGGCGCGCCGTCTCGGACGCCTGCTGGCCCATGGTGACGACCTGCAACCCGATCACGTCGCGGCGTTGCGGTCCATCGGCGATATCGCCGACATAATCGGCGACGCATTTCCCGTCGCCCTCAGCCTGGCGCGGCAGGGTGAAGCGCGCCACTTCGCTAGTCCCGTCGGTATCGAACAGCACCAGATCATTATCGTCGCCAGCCGCCTTCCAGTAGCCATAGGCCGCTTGCGGCGCCAGAATTTCCTGCTCGATCGAAATATCGATCATCCGCTTCATGATCGGGCGCAATTCCTTCTTGGCCCATGCCATGTATTGGTCCAGGCGCTTGCCGTCTTTGCGGTAGCCCCATTGGAACTGATACAGCATCCGTTCGTTGAGGTACGGCACCAGGGTCTGCACCGGCACCCCGGTGATGATCCGGGAACCCCAGAAGGGCGGCGTTGGCGCGGTTTCATGAATCATCTGCGCGCGGCGGCGCTTCGACATGCCCTTGGCGGCGCAGGCAGGGGCCTGGGCGGCGGCGCGGCCAAGCGCCTTTTTCTTGTTGGTCGGGCGCGACGCGCGCTTTTTGGCGACACCGGCGAGATGGGCGTCGAAATCGTCATTGACGACCTTCTTCATCAAGTCGAGACCATCGAAAGCGTCCCTTGCATAGGCAACCCGGCCGGCGTCATAGGCCGCAACGCAATCTTCTTCCACATAGGCCCGCGTGAGCGCGGCACCGCCCAGAAAGACCGGCACCTTTATTCCGGCCCGGCTCATTTCCTGTAAATTTTCCCGCATCACGACGGTCGATTTGACCAGCAGACCTGACAACCCGACCGCGTCGGCGCGGTGTTCGCGCACCGCCGCAAGGATGTTGGCGATCGGCTGCTTGATACCCAGATTGACAACATTGTAACCGTTATTGGTAAGGATGATATCGACCAGATTCTTGCCGATGTCATGCACGTCGCCCTTGACCGTGGCGAGCACGATGGTTCCCTTGTGCTGGCCTTCGACCCGGTCCATATGCGGTTCCAGGCAGCCGACCGCGGCCTTCATCGTTTCCGCCGATTTCAGCACGAAGGGCAACTGCATCTGGCCGGCGCCGAACAGTTCGCCGACCACCTTCATGCCGTCCAGCAGGAAGGTATTGATGATGTCGAGCGGCGGATACTTGCGCATCGCCTCGATCAGGTCTTCTTCCAGCCCCTGCCGGTCGCCATCGACGATGCGCTGCGACAGCCGTTCCTCGACCTTTTCCGGCCGGACCTTCTTTTCGTCCTGCTTCGCCTTGCGGCCATCGAACAGGGCAAGATATTCGGTCAACGGGTCGTGGCCCTCGCGGCGGCGGTCGAAGATCAAATCTTCCGCCAGCTTGGCTTCTTGTTTCGGGATCGCGTGCAGCGGCACGATCTTGCTGAGATGCATAATTGCGCCGGTCATGCCGCGCCGCACCGCATGATCGAGAAAGACCGAGTTCAGGACATGCCGCGCGGCGGCGTTCAGCCCGAACGAAATATTGGACAGCCCAAGAACGATCTGACATTCCGGCAATTCCCTAGCGATCATCTCGATTGCGTCCAGGGTGTGAAGCCCGAGCAGCCGGTCGTCGGCAGCGCCGGTGCAGATCGTGAAGGTTAGCGGATCGAACAAAAGATCGGCCGGCGGCAGCCCGTGGCGCACGACCGCGAATTCATACAGGCGCTTGGCGATGCGCAGTTTTTCATCCGCCGTTTTCGCCATGCCGTCTTCGTCGATAGTCAACGCGATCACACCGGCGCCGAATTTGCGCGCCAGTTTGAGGCGCGCTTCGGCCGGCGCCTCGCCGTCTTCGAAATTGATCGAATTTATCAGCGGCTTGCCGCCATACAACGCCAACGCCGATTCCAGCACCGGCAGTTCGGTGGAATCGATCACCAGCGGCGCATCGACAGCCCCCCGCATGCGCGACACCATCTCATTCATTTCGGCGCGCTCGTCGCGGCCGACAAAGGCGGTGCAAACATCGATGGCGTGGCTGCCTTCGCGCACCTGGTCGCGCCCCATCTCGACGCAGGCTTCCCAGTCCCCGGATTCCTGCAACTGGCGGAATTTCTTGCTGCCATTGGCGTTGCAGCGCTCGCCGATCGACAGCACCGCATTTTCCTGACGATACGGCACCGCGCTGTAAAGCGACGCCACGCACGGCGTCCAATCCGGCGTCCGGCCGGCCGGGGCGGGCCGGTAGCCATCTTCGGCCAGGTCGCGCAACATCGCGTCCAGCGCCGCAATATGGCCGACATCGGTGCCGCAGCAGCCGCCGATCAGATTGATCCCGTCTTCGCGCACGAACCGCCGCAGCCAGTCGGCCAGTTCGGCCGCGCCCAGCGGGTAATGCGGCGCGCCATCGACCAGTTCCGGCAATCCGGCATTCGGCTGCACCGAGATCGGTTTTGGCCAATGCTCGCCCAGCCATTTGACATGTTCGGACATTTCCTGCGGCCCGGTGGCGCAGTTTAGACCGAGCATATCGACGCCCATCGCATCGATGATGGTCGCGGCGGCGGCGATATCGGCGCCGACCAGCAGGGTGCCGGTGGTCTCCACCGTGACCTGGACCAGGATCGGCACGTCGATCTCGGCGTCTTCGCAGGCCAGCTTCACGCCATTGATGGCGGCCTTGATCTGCAACGGGTCCTGGCAGGTTTCGATCAGCACCGCGTCGACGCCGCCGGCCAGCAACCCCGTCGCCTGGACGCGCAATGCCGCTTCGAGCTCGTCATAGCCGATATGGCCAAGGGTCGGCAGCCGCGTGCCCGGTCCAATCGAACCGAGAACGAAGCGCTGGCGGCCGTCCGAAGCCATGGATTCGATCGCCTGCCTGGCCAGTTCCCCGGCGATCCGGTTGATTGCCGCCACTTCGTCCTGAAGATCGAATTCCGCCAGAGTGATCGGCGATCCGCCGAAACTGTTGGTCAAAAGGACATCCGATCCGGCGTCCAGATACCCTTTATGAACGCCGAGGACGAAATCCGGGCGCGACAGGTTCAGGACATCGGTGCAATTTTCAGCCCCCCGGTAATCTTTTTCAACATCGAGGTCGGTCGCCTGGGCGATGCTGCCCATGCCGCCGTCACACAGCAGAACGCGGCGTTTCAGCGCCGCCAGAAATTCGCTCATCGCTCAGGCCTCCTTCTTGAGAGGCCGCAATCCGAGCCGCCAGCAGATCGCGTAGCTGAGATCGGCGCGGTTGAGGGTATAGAAATGGAAGTTCTCCACTCCTTCGGCCAGCATGCGGCGGCATTGGTCGTCGGCGACCGACACCGCAACGAACTTTCGGGTTTCGGGATCATTATCGAGGCCGTCGAACAATTCCGCCATCCAGCCCGGCACGGCGGCACCGCAGCGGGCGCTGAATTCCTGAACCTTGGCGAAATTGGTCACTGGCAGAATCCCTGGAATGATCGGCACGGTGATCCCGGCGGCGGCGGCGCGGTCGCGAAAGCGCAGGAACAGATCGGTAAAGAAGAAGAATTGCGTGATCGCGCGGGTCGCGCCGGCGTCAATCTTGCGTTTCAGATTATCCAGATCGGCCGCAAGATTTTCCGAATCGGGGTGAATTTCGGGATAGGCCGCGACGGCGATATCGAAATCCGCGATGCCGCGCAACCCGGCCACCAGGTCGGCCGCGTTGGCGTAACCCTCGCGATGGGGCCGGTAGGGCTCGGCAATGCCGGGCATATCGCCGCGCAGGGCCACGATCTGGCGAATTCCCGCCTTCCACCACCGCGCGGCGACCGCGTCCACCTCCTCTTTGCTGGCACCCACGCAGGTGAGATGGGCCGCGACATCGATCCCGGTATCGGCCTGAAGGCGCCGCACGACCCGGTCTGTCCGTACACGGGTCGAACCGCCGGCACCATAGGTCACCGACACGAAGGACGGCGCCAGCGGCGCCAGCCGTTCGGCCGTCTTCCACAGCCGTTCTTCGCCGGCATCGTCTCGCGGCGGAAAGAATTCGAAACTTACCGATGGCACCGTGGTCACGGCCACTCCTCTTCGTTAACGGTCCGTGCCGCTATTGCGGCGTTGCCGGGGTGCTGGCGGGCCGCCGCGCCGGCCACACGCACACCGTCAATGGCGCGCCGCGCAGATGGGTCGCCAGTTCCGGCACCAAATCGGCCCGTTCCAGCCAACTGGCAAGCTCGTCATCGGAGAATCCCAGCCGGCGGTGTTTATGGTCAACGCGCAGTTGTTCTTCGCGATGCGGCGCGAAATCGACCACGATCAGCCGCCCGCCCGGCCGCAAGGCGCGCGCCGCCTCGGCGATAACGTCGCCCGGCGCGGCGGCGTAATGCAGCACCTGATGCACCGTGACGGTATCGAATGACGCGCTGGATACCGGCAATTGATACATGTCGCCGAGCCGGACCTGGCATTTGTGCAGCCCCGCGCGCTCCAGATTGACGCGCGCCACGGCAAGCATGTCGCGCGATGTATCGATGCCGACGGCGCGGGTCGCAGCCGCGCCGTACACTTCAAGCATACGGCCCGTTCCGGTGCCGATATCGAGCAATTCCCCGACTTCGCCAACCGGCAACAGCGCCATCATCGCTTTTTCTACCTCCACTTCATCGACATAATACTGGCGAATTTCGTTCCACCGCGCCGCGTTCAGGCGGAAATAGGCAGCCGCTTGCTCGGCCCGGGCGGTCTTGACGGCCTCCAACCGAACCAGATCCAGGCTAAGCGTCTTATCGCCGTCGGGAATAAGATCGACAATCATCCGTCCCAGCGTGGCGCATGCATGACGTTCCGACATCCGATAGAATGCCCAGGTGCCTTCGCGAAACCGGTCCAGCAATCCGGCTTCAACCAGCAGCTTCAAATGCCGCGATACGCGCGGCTGGCTCTGGCCGAGTATCTGGGTCAATTCGGTCACGGTCAGTTCGGCATGGGCGCAGAGCACCAGCAACCGCAATCGCGTCGGTTCCGCCACGGCGCGCATACCCAGCAGCAAGACGTCCATTTATCCGCATTCCTGTTTTGACGCGGTACTATCAGCGCAGCAAGATATTAACCGACTCTCAATGCCACCCGCGTCATCAAAATAAATATATAAAGATATTATTATATTTAGCAAGTTTATTCTCGGCGCGGCCAATTTGAGCCGTCGAAACAGCGCGACATTTTTGCAACAGTGCTGTGATCAAGCACACTAACGTGGCGGATCGGATATGGCCTTATACCGTGGCTTGTGTTAGTCGGTTTCTTCGTATTATGGCTGCCATCAAGCGGTGCCCGTTCTTTTGGAGGAATCTAAAATCTTGGTGGATTAATGTAATTTTAGGTTTCTTCTGAGAAATCGGATTGGTGAAGTCACGAATTTTCGAAAATCTCATGCGTTTTACCGTCGCTAACGCGCGTTGGCGCGTAAACAAAGTAGAGGCTGTGGTTTGAAATTCAGGACACCAAAATTACGGCACCGAGCAAAACCAGGCTTGGGTGCGATGCTGGCCGCGGTTTTACTGCTTGGCGGATGTGCCGGCGCCCCAGCCGACCCAGCCGACCGGGAAGCCTTTTATGAGGCGAACGATTCCCTGGAACCCCTGAACCGATCGATTTTCGAGTTCAATCTTGGCCTTGACCGGATCGTGCTTAAACCGGTCGCAACCGTTTACCGGGACGTGCTGCCCTCGACTTTGCGTAACGGCATCCGCAACTTTTTGAATTATATTCGTACGCCGGTCATTCTTGCGAACAACCTGCTGCAAGGCGACTGGGCCGGGGCGCAAGTGACCGTCGCCCGCTTCGCCACCAACACCCTTATCGGCTTCGGCGGCTTTGGCGATCCCGCCAGCGACATGGGCGCCAAGTTCCGGGATGAAGATTTCGGGCAGACCCTGGCGGTCTGGAACGCTGGCGAAGGCCCCTTCTTGATGTTGCCGGTCTTTGGACCGTCCAACCCGCGCGACGTCGTCGGCCTGGTTGTCGATTTCGTGATCGACCCGGTCGGTATCTGGGCCAGCAACACCGATAATGAAGGCGTGACCTACTCCCGCACCCTGCTGCGCGGCATCGACAAGCGGTCGCGCAATATCAAAACCTTGGACGATCTTGAAAAATCGTCGCTCGATTTCTACGCCACCATTCGCAGCCTCTACCGGCAGATTCGCGAAGACAGCATCCGCAACGGGGAATCGCAAGATACGATCCTGTCGCCCAGCCTCTCTTTGGAGGATGACGACGACATCGTGCTTGGCCCGCGCGCCGAACTCATCCGGTAGATCATGCTTGAAATTGTGCGGAAATTTGCCGTTTGCACAGCCCTGCTGCTTGTCCTGACGATCGGCCAGGGCGCGCCCGCAGCACCAGGCCAGGACGCTGCCGGCCGCTTCGTCAAACAACTCGGCGACAAGGCAATCGAAGCGTTGACCGCCAAGGGCATCTCTGCCGCCGACCGCGAAAACCGGTTCCGCTTCCTGTTGCGCCAGAGCTTCGATGTCAAGCGTATTGGCCGCTTCGTCCTTGGCCGGTATTCGCGCAAATTGAACCCGGCTCTGGCGACGGAATATCAAAACCTGTTCGAGGATCTGATCGTCGCCACCTATGCGGCCCGATTCGCGGAATATTCCGGTCAAAGCTTCGTCATCAAACGGGTCGCTAAGCTCAAAGGCCGGCGCGATTCGATTGTCCTCAGCGAGATCAGGCCCGCCGACGGTGGGCCGGCGATCCGCGTCGACTGGCAGGTGCATGACAAAAACGGCGATTACAAAATCGTCGATATCCGTATCGAAGGGGTAAGCATGAGCATTACCCAGCGCGACGAATTCACCGCGGTGATCCGCAAGAACAACGGCAAATTCAACTCGCTAATGGCCGCGCTGCGAAAGAAATCGGCCAGTCAGAAGTCGCATTAAGCAAATCCCAAATTGACCGGCTCAGGTTCACGGCGACGCATTTGCCAAATCAATCAACCCTTAGCGAGTCAGCGGCCGGTACTTGATGCGGTGCGGTTGGTCGGCCAGCGCACCGAGACGCCGGCGGCGGTCGGCTTCGTAATCCTGGTAATTGCCCTCGAACCAGATCACCTGGCTGTCGCCCTCGAAGGCGAGAATATGGGTGCAGATGCGGTCGAGAAACCAGCGGTCATGGCTGATGACGATGACACAACCGGCAAATTCGACCAGCGCCATTTCCAGCGCCCGCAAGGTATCGACGTCCAGATCGTTGGTCGGCTCGTCGAGCAACAGCACATTGGCGCTGGTCCGCAACATCTTGGCCAGATGGACCCGGTTACGTTCGCCGCCGGATAGCTGGCCGACCTTCTTCTGCTGGTCGGGGCCACGGAAATTGAAGGCGCCGACATAGGCGCGGCTTTGGACCTTGCGCGAGCCGAGGTCTATTTCCGTCTCGCCCTGGCTAATTTCCTCCCAGACCGTGTTGTCGGCGCGCAGCGAGTCGCGCGACTGATCGACATAGCCGAGCATCACCGTATCGCCGATCTGCAAACCCCCGGCGTCCGGCGTCTCCACCCCGGTGATCATCCGGAACAAGGTCGTCTTGCCGGCCCCGTTGGGCCCGATAATTCCGACGATGGCGCCGGGCGGAATGCGGAAATCCAGATCGTCGATCAGCATCACGTTGCCATAGCCCTTGCGCAGATGCTCGGCCGTGATGACCACGTCGCCAAGCCGCTCCCCGGCCGGAATAACGATCTGCGCCGTGCCGTTCCGCTGGTTGCGGCTTTCCGCCAGCAGCTTGTCATAGGCGGTGATGCGCGCCTTCGATTTGGCCTGGCGCGCGCGCGGGCTGGACGCGATCCATTCGCTTTCCATCGCCAGCGTGCGCAGCCGCGCCTGATCGACGCGTTCTTCGTGTTGCAGCCGTTTTTGCTTCTGCGCCACCCAGGCCGAATAATTGCCCTCATAGGGGATGCCCCGGCCACGGTCGAGTTCCAGTATCCAGCCGGTGACATTGTCGAGGAAATAGCGGTCATGGGTCACCATGACCACGGTCCCCTCATAATTGCGCAGATGCCGTTCCAGCCAGGCAACCGATTCCGCGTCCAGATGGTTGGTCGGTTCATCCAGCAGCAGCAGCGACGGCTTGGCCAGCAGCAACCCGCACAGCGCCACGCGCCGGCGCTCGCCACCCGACAAGGTGGCGACATCGGCCGCGCCATCGGCGCAGCGCAGCGCGTCCATGGCAATTTCCACCGTGCGCGACAGATCCCAGGAATCGGCCGCATCGATCTGTTCCTGCAATTCGGCCTGTTCCTCGATCAGCGCGGTCATCTCATCCGCGTCGGTGACCTCGCCCAGCTGCACGCTGACCGCCTCGAACCGGTCGACGACGGCTTTCTGCTCGGCCAGACCTTCAAGCACGTTTTCATACACCGTCTTGTCGGGATCCAGTTCCGGTTCCTGCGGCAGCAGGCCGACTGTGGCACCCTCGGCGGCGCGGGCCTCGCCGGTAAATTCGCTATCCAGACCCGCCATGATCCGCAGCAAGGTCGATTTTCCGGCCCCGTTATAGCCCAGGACGCCGATCTTGGCGCCGGGCAGGAACGCCAAGGTGATGTCCTTCAGGACCTCCCGCCCGCCTGGATAGGTCTTGGAAAGGGACTGCATTGAGTAAACATATTGATACGAAGCCATTTCACCTGCCTGACCGGTTGGGGATTGCCGGGGCGGTTTTAGACCCTCAAGCGGCCTCGATCAATGCGCTGCAAAACGCGCCGCGCGCGGGCGGCGGCGTTACCTGGCCTGGGTCTCGTTGTTCTGCGACGCGAAGATCGAACCGTAGCCCTGCTTCGACCAATCGGGCGGAACCTGGCACGGCCGCGGATCGAGATGCACCATGCGCGCCGGCGCGCCGCGCACGATTTCACCGCTTTGGCTCGATGGCGTCGGTGACGGCATCCAGGGGAAGGCGTCGGCCGAACTGTAGACGAACAGCAGAAGCGGGCGGACCCGATCGGTGAAATTATCGCGCGAACCATGAATAATGCGGCAGTTGAGCGCCGAGACGGTGCCGGCTGGTCCGGTCAGTTCAACCGCGGCGTCGAGATCGACTTTGGCCAGATCCGCCGCCGAGATCGAACCGGACCACACGCCGTCGGCGCCGTAATGGGTGAACAACTCACCTTCGTGGCTGCCGGGCACGCAGGTCAACGGCCCTTCGCTGGAGGTAACCGGGTCCAGATAGACGCCCAGCGTAACCAGGCTGTAATTGGTGTGCGGCCAGGCCGGAATATCCTGGTGCCATTGCACGATCTCGCCATTACCGGGCCATTTGTAGTTCAACTTGCCGCTGTGGAACTTGAGGTCGGGACCAAGCAGGTCGGCGGCGATATCGGCGAAGACAGACGCGCTGGCGAATTCCCAGAACAGCGGGTCGCGGTCGGTTGGCGCCCGCAGGCGGCGGACATGGGGCTTCGCGGCGCTGTGGTCGGGGGCCAGGTCGTAGGCAGCGTCGGATTCGCTTAATTCCCGGCTCCGATCGAGAAACTTCCGGGATGCAGCGCTAAGACGCTGCACCCAATCCTCGGAAACCAGACCCTCGGCGGCAAGGAACCCGCTGGCGAAATAATCTTTGCGCTGTTTGAAGGTCAAGACGCGCGACGGATGTTTGAGGATGCTTTCGGGGGTCATGGCGTTCCTTTCCGGGGTTGGATACAGTATATCCTTGGCGCAATTTGGTTTCAAATTGGTCACTGAATTTTCGGGGGACCCATGAAGTTCGGGATTTTTCTGGCGACGCAATGGCCGGAACAGGCCAGTCTGGAGCAGGAAATCGGCAACCTCGCGGCGCAGGTTCGCGCCGCGAAGGATTGCGGTTTTTCATCGGTGTGGGTTGGCCAGCATGTGCTGACCCGGCCGCTGCAAATGGTCCAGACCGTGCCGCTGATGGCCCGGCTGGCCGGCGATGGCGAAGGCATGACTTTCGGGTCCTGCATTACCCTGCTCGGCATGATGAACCCGGTCCTGGTGGCGGAGGAAGCCGCCAGCCTGGACTGGATAACGGGCGGGAATTTCGTGCTCGGCGTCGGCATCGGCTACCGCAAGGAAGAATTCGAGGCGCTGAACGTGCCGTTCGATGACCGGGTTGGCCGGTTCGAGGAGGCCATACCGCTGATCCGCCGCCTATGGTCGCAGGAATGGGTCACCCATAAGGGCGCGCATTTTACGGTCGATAATCTGGGCTCCAGCATCCAGCCGGTCAAGGACGGCAGCCTGCCGATCTGGATCGGCGCGCAGGTTCCCCGCGCGGTGCGCCGCGCGGCGCGGATGGGGGATATGTGGGTTCCGTCGCCGACGCCGGATTACGATGTGCTGGAAAAATATTTCCGGATCTACCGTGACGCACGGCGCGACGCCGGTCTGCCGCTGCCCGAAGGCCAGCCGTTGATCCGCGAATGTTTCGTTGGCGCCACGCGCAAAGCCGCCCTACGGACCGCCCGCGGCCCCCTGCTGGCAAAGTACCAATCCTATGCGTCCTGGGGCGAAGATGGCAGCGCCGGCGCCAGCCTCGCCGATGGCTTCGATGAATTCATGGCCAACCGCTTCATCGTCGCCGACGAGGCGGAAGCAGCGGACCAATTCGCCCGCTACGGCGAACAATTCGGCGTCGAGCACATGATCCTGCGTCTGCAATGGCCGGGCTTGCCGCAGTCCGATGTCATCGACTGCATAGAACGAATCGGCAAAATCGTCGCGCGCATGCGATAATATCGATGGCTGACCGACTGAACGGCACGAATACAATCGTAGCGCCCGCCTTGTTACGCCTGAAGGCGCGCCAAGGTGACCCAGCTCACCCGCGCCGCTCTACAATGTCCGGCGCGCTTCGGCGAGACGCGAAGTACGTTCGATATACTTGATCCGTGCAATCCCTGGCTTGATATAGGCTTTGACGTAGTCGGCGACGGCCCGGTCGGACGGGCTATAATCACCGAACTGTTCCTCGTAACTGTTCATCTTTATAAACAACCCGCACAGCATGCCACCGATCATGGCGTGGTTGCTTTCGACCAGCGCCTTCACCTTACGAAACGAATCCACGTTGAGGTTCTCCCACATCGTTTCGGCATGCCGGTCGAAGTTTTTGATCCGCCCCGAGATAAAGCCCATAATTTCGTTCAGACCGGTTTCGACGAAATCCAGCGTTTCCATTATCTGTCGATCACGACTGGTCGCATCATTGTGCTTCATCTCCTCGACTTTTTGTAAAAACCGTTCGATCCGCGGTTCTATGGCGTCGAACTGGTCCTTGAAATAGGCTAGCGATAAAAATACGTCGCCATAATCGGTCAGAAAATCAGGCAGCGCGGACAAGATGATCTTCAGCTTTACGGACAGCTGCTTCAGATTATGCAATTTCTTTTCGCTGCCCCCGTCCTTGAGCAGGCTGGTAATGTCGCCGGTACCGACGATACCAATCTCATCCACCTCCGTGGACATTAACTTCATCAGGGGCTGGGTGAAAACGCGCATATATTTATCCAATTCCCGGCGCTTGCTACTCGACAACCGTAGATGGTCGCTGTTTTCGACTTCGACACCGAGGCTGCGCAACTGGATGCGCAGGCTGTAGATGTCGAAGCTTTGCAACAGGCTCAACTTGGCGACAAGCACGCCATCGGGGTGTTTTTCCCCCTGCGGCCAATTGAACAGACGTCCGAGTTTCGAGGGATCGATTTGCCCGCTGCCGGACGCGCCGTCATTGAAGACCTCGATCACGCTGTCGAAATGCACGTTCTTGATCATACGGGAATATTGCAGCGCCGGTGTTTTCAACGGCACCATAAGCAAAGGCATGATATGCAGGGAATCTTTCTCGTAATCGAGATTACGGTTCCCCATGTCGGCATTTGTGGTCAATTTTTCGCCCATCGCGTTACCCAAATACCCGATCCTGCATAGCAGCCCGTTGACGAAGTCTGCCCTGGACGAAGGAGCCATCGTCTGATTCTCTGGGGGCCTGTCTTGAAGGGG
>PTKA01000199.1 GCA_002937525.1 Alphaproteobacteria bacterium MarineAlpha10_Bin3 | reverse complement strand
TCGGGGGGACCACGGCCAAGGCCATTGCCGTGGTCCGGCTCGCTATCGGGTTCTTTCAGGCGCGCCGGCTGCTGCTGGATCTGGCGCCCGATGTCGTCGTCGGATTTGGCGGCTACCCCACGATTCCGACCTTGCTGGCGGCGTCCAGGCTGGGGATCAAGACCGTGATACACGAACAGAATGCGGTGCTGGGCCGGGCCAACCGGGTGCTGGCGCCGCGCGCCACGCGCATCGCCACCGCCTTCCAGACCACGGGCTATCTGCGCAATGCGGACCGCGGCAAGGCGGTGTGGACGGGCAATCCGGTGCGCCCGGAAATTCTTGCGATCCGCGGCCAGCCGTTCCCGCCCCTGGACGACACCGGACCGATCGAGATTCTGGTTGTCGGCGGCAGCCAGGGGGCGTCGATCTTCGCCACCGCGGTCCCGGCCGCGCTGGCGTCGCTGCCGCCGGCCTTGCGGGCGCGTCTGCGCGTCACCCAGCAATGCCGCAAGGAAGGTATCGACAAGGCGCGCAAGGGCTATGAAGAAGCCGGCATCGCGGCGACCCTGTCGACGTTCTTCGACGACATCCCCAGGCTGCTCGCGGCGGCGCATCTGGTGATCTGCCGTGCCGGCGCCTCGACCACGGCGGAGCTGACCAGCGCCGGCCGCCCGGCGATCCTGGTGCCCTATCCCCATGCGATCGACGATCACCAGACGATCAACGCGGCCCGGCTCTGCGATTCCGGCGGTGCGTGGATGATCCCCGACCGGGATTTCTCGCCCGACGCCCTGGCCGTCCGGTTGGTCACGCTGTTGTCCACGGACAGCACGCTGGAGATGGCCGGGCGCTGCGCCGCCAAGGTTGGCATGCCCGAAGCGACCGCCCGGCTGGCCGATGTGGTCGCCGGCGTGATCGGATCGAACGGCGACAGCGCGCGGGAAAATTTGCCGGAGCAAGCCGCATGAGATCGATGCCCCTGTCCATCGGCTTGATCCATTTCGTCGGTATCGGCGGCATTGGCATGTCGGGCATTGCCGAAATCCTGCACAATCTGGGCTACGAGGTGCAGGGCAGCGATGTCGCCAATAGCGCCAATGTCGAGCGGCTTCGCGAATTGGGCAGTCCCGTCGTCATCGGGCATGAGGCGCAAAACGTCGCCGAGGCGAAGGTCGTGGTGACTTCTTCGGCGATCAAGGACGGTAACCCCGAAGTGGCGGCGGCGCAGGAACGCATGGTGCCGATTGTCCGGCGGGCCGAGATGCTGGGCGAGCTGATGCGCCTTAAATGGTCCATCGCCGTCGGCGGCACCCATGGCAAGACGACGACGACCTCGATCGTGGCGGCGTTGCTGGATGCGGCGGGGTTCGATCCGACCGTGATCAATGGCGGCATTATTAACGCCTATGGCACCAATGCGCGGCTTGGCGCTGGCGACTGGATGGTCGTGGAAGCCGATGAATCGGACGGCACCTTCGTCAAATTGCCGGCGACGATCGCGATCGTCACCAGCATGGATCCCGAACATCTCGACTTTTACGGCGGCTTCAAGAACGAGAAAGAAGCGTTCCGCACCTTTGTGCAGAACATACCGTTCTATGGTTTCGCCGTACTGTGCATCGACGATCCCGACGTCCAGGCGATGATCGGTCAGATCAACGACCGGCGGCTGATTACCTATGGCATGAGTCCGCAGGCGGAAATACGCGCGATAAACCTGCGCAACGGCCCGGACGGCGCCCAGTTCGACGTTGTCGTTGAATCCAGGGATGGCCCGGTCCGGGTGCTGAAGGCGCTGCATCTGCCGATGTTCGGCGAGCACAATGTCTGCAATGCGCTGGCCGCCATCGCGGTGGCGCTGGAAATGGGCGTTGACGACGATGCCATCGCACGCGGCCTGAAGGGGTTTCGCGGCGTCAAACGACGGTTCGAGAAAACCGGCGAGGTCGATGGCGTCACCGTGATCGACGATTACGGCCATCATCCGGTGGAAATCGCAGCGGTGCTGAAAGCGGCCCGCGCGGTGACCGATCGCCGGGTTATCGCCGTCGTCCAGCCGCATCGCTATTCGCGATTGATGGCGTTGTTCGAGGATTTCTGCACCTGCTTCAACGACGCCGACGTGGTCATTGTCGCCGATATCTACGCCGCCGGTGAAACGCCGCTCGATGGCATCGACCGGGACGCGCTGATTCACGGCCTGCGCACGCGCGGCCACCGCGAGGTCATGGCGCTCGCCGATCCGGACGATCTGGCCGGGTTGGTGGCGGAGGTGGCCGGCGCCGGCGACATGGTGATCTGCCTCGGCGCCGGCTCGATCACGGGCTGGGCGAACGATCTGCCGGACGGGCTGCGGCGTCTGCCCGGCCGCCGGGCGGAGGCCAGGCGATGAACGCCGCGGCCCGAAAAGAACGCCTGATCGACCGGCTGCCGGCGGTGCGCGGCGTTTATACCGAAAATCTGGATCTGTCCCGGGTCGTCTGGTTCAAGGTCGGCGGCCCGGCGGAAGTCGTCTTCGAGCCGGCCGACGAATATGATTTGCGCGTCTTCCTGACCGAAAAACCAGACGACGTGCCGCTAACGATAATTGGCGCCGGGTCGAACATACTGGTGCGCGATGGCGGCGTGCCGGGCGTGGTTCTGCGGCTTGGCCGAGGGTTCTCGAATATCTCGATCGAGGATTCCACCCTGGTCGCAGGCTCGACGGCGCTGGCGATTACGGTTGCGCGTACCGCCCAGCGCGAAGGGTTCGCCGGGCTGGAGTTTCTTTCCGGCATCCCCGGCACGATCGGCGGGGTCCTGCGCATGAACGCCGGCGCCTATAGCCAGGAAACCAAGGGCGTGCTGATCCGCGCCCGGGCGATCGATCCGTCCGGGGTACTCAACGTGTTGCTGGCCGAGGCGTTGGGCTTTTCCTACCGGCACATAAAAGTGCCTGAGGACTGGGTGTTCGTGGGCGCCGAATTCAAGATTACGGCGGGCGAACCCGCGGCCATCGCGGCCCGCATGGCGCAAATCAGCGCCGCACGCAACGATGGCCAGCCGATCCGCACCCGCACCGGCGGCTCGACCTTCAAGAACCCGCCGGGCGCCAAGGCCTGGCGGCTGATCGACGAGGCCGGTTGCCGGGGCCTGCGTCATGGCGGCGCGCAGGTGTCCGAACAGCATTGCAATTTCCTGATTAATACCGGGACCGCCAGCGCCGCCGATCTGGAAAATCTGGGGGAGTTGGTGCGCCAGCGCGTGCGGGCGCATTGCGGGACCGATCTGGAATGGGAAATCAAGCGGATCGGCGTGCCGCTTGGGGATGGCGCGCATGGCTAAGAAAGTCGCCGTATTGATGGGCGGTTGTTCGGTGGAACGCGAGGTTTCGCTGACCAGTGGCGCGGCCTGTGCCGCCGCGCTGCGCGATGCCGGCTACGCGGTGATCTGCATCGATGTGTCGCGCGATGTCCGCCGCCTGATCGACGCGCTGACCCCGCTGCCCGATGTCGTGTTCAACGCGCTGCATGGGCGCGATGGCGAAGACGGAAAAATTCAGGGACTGCTGGATTTGCTGGGGGTGCCCTACACCCATTCCGGCGTGCTGGCGTCGGCCATCGCCATGAACAAGCAGGTCGCCAAGACATTGTTCGGCGCACGCGGCATTCCGTGCCCGGAGGGCCGGATCATGGCGCTGGAACGGATCGGGTCCGAATCCGGTTTCGAGCCGCCTTATGTCATGAAACCAAATGACGAGGGCTCCAGCGTCGGCGTGCATATCGTGCGCCCCGGCGACAATCGGATTCTGCCCGAAGAATGGCGTTTCGGCGACAGCGCCCTGGTCGAACGCTACATTCCCGGCCGCGAATTGACCGTGGTCGTCATCGGCGACCGGGCAATCGGGGTTACCGAACTGCGCCCGAACACCGGATTCTACGATTACAACGCAAAATACACCGACGGCCAGACGCTGCATCTGTGTCCGGCCCCGGTGCCGGACCGGATCGCCGAGCAGGCGATGGAATATGCGCTGACCGCGCATTGCGCGCTCGGCTGCCGTGGCGTCAGCCGCGCCGATTTCCGCTATGACGACACCCAAGGCGAGCCGGGCCAGCTTTATATGCTCGAAGTCAACACCCAGCCCGGCATGACGCCGCTGTCGCTGGTGCCGGAGCAGGCGGCGCAGGCCGGGATTCCGTTTGGCGAGCTGGTCTCCTGGATGGTGGAGAATGCCGCATGCGACGCTTGATCCCCTTCTGGAGGGCGGTGCCGGCCGGCAAGCGCAAGCGCCGGACCCGCCGCCGCGCCGCGCCGCGATGGATGCGGCCGGCGATCTACGCATTGGGCGCCGTGGCGCTGTTCGCCGGGGCCGGAAGCGGTGGTTACTGGGCCTGGAGTTCGGGGGCCGCGATGCGCCTTTCCAGCGCCGCCAGCGCCGCGCTCGTCGATCTGAC
>PTKA01000198.1 GCA_002937525.1 Alphaproteobacteria bacterium MarineAlpha10_Bin3 | reverse complement strand
CGACGAATTACCGGGAACGCCAGGATCAACGCCGATGATGGACGATACCCTGCCGGACGAAACCCGCCTTCTTCGCGACGCGCTCAACCGCTTCATGGCGACCGAGGTCGCGCCGGTCATGGAGGATTATGAACGGCGCGGCGAGTTTCCCCGCGAGCAGGTGCGCAAGGCTGGTGCTGCGGGATTTTTTGGCGCCGTTTTTCCGGCGTCGGTCGGCGGTGCGGATATGGGTTTTGTCGCCAGCGCCGTCATCACCGAGGAACTGGCGCGCAACGACGTGCGCTTCGCGGCCTGCTATAATCAGCAAGCCTCGACCTGCCCGTACTGTATCTTTACCGCTGGCACCCCGGCCCAGATCCAGCAATATGTGCCGCCGCTGCTGGCTGGCGAGGCCATCGGCATGATGGCGTTGACCGAACCCGGCGGCGGGTCCGACGCCCTGGGCAATTTGAAGACCCACGCCCGGCGCGACGGCCATGTCTACCGGCTGACCGGCTCGAAGATGTTCGCGTCCCTGGCCAATGAAACCGATACCGGCGTGCTGCTGGCAAGGACCGAACGCGATGATCCCAGATCGGCGACCGCGTTCATCGTCGAGCCGAAAAAATACCCCGGCTTCGAGGCGCGGCCCATCGACATGCACGGGCTTTCAAAGGCGCTGCGGACCAATGCGGTGTTTCTCGACGATTTCATCGTGCCGGTGGAAAACCGGCTCGGCGCCGAAGGCGACGGCTTCGCGATTGTCATGCAGGCGTTGCAAGCGGGCCGCATCACGGTGGCGGCCAAGGCGCTGGGCGTCGCGCGCGCCTGTTTCGAGGATGCCGTGGCCTATGCCAATCAACGCCAGGTGCGCGGCCCAGCCGGTCGGCCGCTTTCAGATGATCCAGTCCGACATCGCCGACATGGCCGTCGCCATCGAAGCGTCCCGCGGGCTGGTGTACGATGCGGCGCGGCGGATGGACGCGCAATTGCCGACCAACCGCATCGCCGCGATTGCCAAATACCACGCCTCGCAAACCGCCAAGCTTTGCGCCGATTAAGGACAGCAGGTGTTTGGCGGTTACGGCCTGGCAAGGGAGACGCGGATTTCCTGGTTGAAATCCTACGCCGATCTGTTCTTCACCGGCGAGGGCACGGCGAACGTCCAGAAGATCCTGATTGCCGAGGACGCGCTTGGCTACAAGATCGCCGACCGGCACCACGGCCGAACCCGCTTCCGCAACCCCCGGACCGATCCGCCAACGATGGAAATCGAAGGGTCGAACAAGGAAGCAGCGGCGGTTTGACCGGACCAAGTACGAATGACCGGATTGACCTGGACCGCGACGAAAGGTGTAGTCTGACTATATACACTGCGTTTCCCAGAAAAGCCTCCACTTGACGGGCGAATGATTTGACAGACGCTAAATCCTAATTTCCCTGACGGCGCGGCACTTGTTAAAGTAATCGCATCTTCGAACGGTGGGAAAATTTGCGCGCGAAAATGGTGCAATATTCGTTGGTAACCTAGACGTTGCGATATTGAGGGGCGAATTTGGTATGGAACAGATCTGGCTTCCCGTTCTTGGCCTAATTTTTATTTTGACGCTGGCGGTGCTGTTGGTGCCGGTGGCCAACCGGTTGAATTTTCCACATACGGTCCTGCTTGCCATCGCCGGCATCGCGCTTGGCTACCTGACGGAAACCACGGCGCTACAAATGCCGGGCGGAATACTCGCCGACATCCTGCGCTCGCTGACAAGTCTGCAAATCACCGCCGATATGGTGATGTTCGTCTTCCTGCCGGCATTGGTCTTTGAAAGTGCGCTGTCGATTGACGTGCATCGGTTGATGGAAGATATCGGGCCGATCCTGTTCCTGGCCGTCGTCGGGCTGTTGATCTCGACCTTCGCCATCGCCTTTCCGCTCTATTGGATGACGGGGATGGGACTGGTGGTGTGTATTTTGCTGGGATGCATCGTCTCGGCGACCGACCCGGTCGCGGTGGTCGCGCTGTTCAAGGATCTGGGCGCACCCAAACGCCTCAATATCCTGGTCGAAGGCGAGAGCCTGTTTAACGACGCCACCGCCATCGTCCTGTTCGGTATTCTGGTTTCCATGCTCACATCGGGCGATGACGTGGACGTGGTCGGCGGCGTTTTGAGCTTTTTGCGTGTCTTCGCCGGCGGCGTCGTCGTCGGCTATATCATTGCGCGCCTGTTCACCTGGATCATCGAGCGGCTGCGCAAGCTGACCATGGTCTGCATTACGCTGACGATCGCACTGGCCTATGTCTCCTTCATCATTGCCGAACATTATCTGCATGTCTCGGGTGTGATGGCGGTCGTCACGGCCGGCCTGGTGGTGGGATCGACCGGCCGGACCGCAATGTCTCCGGGCGCGTTCCACGCCCTGCACGAAACCTGGGGGCAGCTCGGCTTCTGGGCCATCTCGATCATCTTCGTGCTGGTCGGGCTTGCCGTGCCGGAACTTCTGGCCGCGCTCGATCGGGACATGTTGATCAGCCTGGCCGTGGTCGTGGTCACCGCGACGGTGGCGCGCACGGTTGTCATCTATGGGTTGATACCGGTTATCTCCGCGCTGGGTATCGGCCAGGCGGTCAGCGCCGCGTTCCGCACGGTGATGGTTTGGGGCGGATTGCGCGGTGCGGTGTCGCTCGCTTTGGCGCTGGCGGTGTTTGAAAACGCCAGCATCGGCAATGGCGATAAACAGTTTGTCGCATTCCTGGTGACCGGGTTCGTGCTGTTCACGCTGTTCATTCAGGCGCCGACCATCGGCCCGTTGATGGGGTGGCTGGGGTTTGGCGAACTGAGCCCGCGCGACCAGGCGATCCGCGACCGGGCGATGGCGCAGACCCTGGAACACGTCACCCAAAGCGCCGCCCAGGCGCTGGAAGGACAGGACATCGAGAAAGATCTGGCCGATAACCTGTTCGACGATTACCAACAGCGCATCGAAGCCGCCAATGAAAAAGCCCAGGCAGTTCAGGGCATGACCGAAACCGACTGGGTGACCGTCGGTCTGGACACGTTCCTTGGCCAGGAAAAAACCAAATATTTCGATCTGTTCGGCCAGGGCTTTTTGTCGGTGCAGGCGTTGCGCCGGTTGATTGTCGGGGTTGAAGATATTTCCGATGCGTTGCGCCAGCGCGGCATGGACGGTTACGAGAACGCGGTTGAACACAGTCTTGACTTTAACCGCCAATTCCGCGCCGCCGTGCATTTGCAGCGCCGCACCGGTTGGTCGAAACCGCTTTCGCAGGCATTGTCGGTCCGTTTCGAAGTTCAAACCGCCATGCGCAACACGATCAACGACGAGATCGAAAACTACGAAGCGCCGGTGCGCACGCTGGTCGGCGACGCCGCCGGCGACCGGGTCATGGCGTTGATGCGCCAGCGCCTGGACGATGTCGCCCTCAATGTCGCCGGCATCCGCCTGCAATATCCCGACTATGTCCGCGAAGTGGAAAAATGGAACCTGACCCGCATCGCATTGCGTCTGGAGGAACTGGACTACAAGGCGCTGGCCGACAAGGCGCTCATCTCGCAGGACATTTACGACGACCTGATGGGCGCGGTCGGCACCCGCGCGCAGGCGTTAAAAGAGCGGCCCAAGCTGGACCTCAGCCTTTCGCCGGACGTTCTGGTGCGCAAGGTGCCGTTCCTGGCCGAATTGTCGGACGACCGGCTTAAAGCCATCACCGCGATGCTGAAACCCTATGTCACGATTCCCGGCGAGGCCGTTATCAGCAAAGGCGAGACCGGAACGCAGATGTATTTCATCTCCAGCGGCTGCGTGCAGGTGGAATTGGCCGACCAGACCATCCAGTTGGGAAGCGGCGACATCTTCGGCGAAATAGCGCTTTTGGCCGAGGTGCCGCGCACCGCCGATGTCCGTTCGCTGGGTTTCTGCGAACTTCTTATGCTGGAACGCCGCGACTTTATCCCGTTCCTGAACGCCAACCCGGACCTGAAAGCGCATATCGAAGCAGTCGCCGCCGAACGCCAAGTTTAGCCCACGAAAAGCGCACGGCGGCGCTTATTCGAACGACTTCGCAATCACCAACCCATTTCAGATGACAAATTCCGTATGAGCGAAACCACCCGCGGCGGTTTATTGCGCCTCTGTTCATCACTCGTCGTCTTGGCGACGATTTATTATCTCGCCTTTGTCATCAACGGTAATGTGCTTCAGAATTTTCTGGTCTGGGTGGAATTTAAATCCGCAAACCCCGGCTTGAGCGGGGCGCTCATCGTATTCAGCGGCTTGGCATTGTTCACCGCTGCCTGTTACATCGTGAATTGGATCGCTTTGGGCTTCAAAAGAAAACCCGACTAGAAATTCGTCGGGTTTGTCAGCTGTGCGCGTCTTCGTCTTTTGGTCTTGCCAGTGTTTAGAGCGTTATCGTCTTGTTCGGAATCATGAGGGATT
>PTKA01000197.1 GCA_002937525.1 Alphaproteobacteria bacterium MarineAlpha10_Bin3 | reverse complement strand
CGGCGGCGATGAACGCGCAGCACCCGTTCTCGAAGCCCTGATGGCCGGCAAGCTGTTTACCCGCAAGGCCGACAAGAAAATCGTGATTGTCGAGAAAAAAGGCCGGGTTTATTTCCTGACCGACGCGGTCAGCGGCGCGAAAATCGGCCAGGCGGTCAAGAAAGCCCTCAAAAAATTCCGCGTGAACAACCGAATGCGCGGCGTCATCCGCGGCGTCCTGGGCGCGCTTACCCTTCTGCACAAGGACCCGGCCAGGCGGATCGCGGCCGCCAACGCCCTGTTCCGTTCGACCTCGGCCAAAAGCATTCAATTGATCGAAGCGGCCCTGGCGCGCGAATCCGACGACGCGGTCAGACAACGCATGGAACGCGCCCTGGCGGCAGTGACGGTTAGCGCTTCAAAAGACCTGACGATGCGCGAGGCGGCGCTCGCCTCTTTGATTGAATTTACCGACCCCGAATTGCGCGGATTGCTGGGCCGGATCGCCGCCATACCGGGCGACCCTTTGGCCGGCAAGGCGGCCAAGGCGCTGATCGAAATCGAGGATCGCCTGGCCTTCTGGCAAACCGTGGAGCTAATCTTCCAGGGGGTGTCGCTGGGATCGGTGCTGCTGCTCGCCGCCGTCGGCCTGGCCATCACCTTCGGGGTGATGGGGGTCATCAACATGGCGCACGGCGAGCTGGTGATGATCGGCGCCTATACCACCTTCATGGTGCAGGAAGCGTTCCGGGCCTGGATTCCGGACGCCTTCGATTATTCCTTGTTCGTTGCGGTGCCCGCCGCGTTCCTGGTTGCCGGGGCGTTCGGCGTGGCCATCGAACGGGGCGTCATCCGCCACCTCTATGGCCGCCCGCTGGAAACTTTGCTCGCCACCTGGGGCATCTCGCTGATCCTGCAACAACTGGTCCGCAGCTTCTTCGGCCCGACCAACCAGGATGTCAGTACGCCAAGCTGGATGTCCGGCGCGTACGAGAGCGCATCCGGGCTGGTGCTGACCTATAACCGGATCACCATCATCGTCTTTGCGCTGCTGGTCGTCGCCGGCATTGCCATCGTGCTGCGAAAAACCACTTTCGGCCTGCAAATGCGGGCGGTGACCCAGAACCGCGCCATGGCCTCATCAATGGGCATCCGCACCGGCTGGGTGGACGCCATGACCTTCGGGCTGGGGGCCGGCATCGCCGGCGTGGCGGGGGTGGCGCTCAGCCAGATCGACAATGTTTCGCCCAATCTGGGACAAGCCTACATCATCGACAGCTTCATGGTCGTGGTGTTCGGCGGCGTCGGCAATCTGTGGGGCACGCTGGTCGGGGCGTTCTCGCTCGGCATCCTCAACAAGTTCCTTGAACCGCAGGTCGGCGCGGTGCTGGCCAAGATACTGGTGCTGGTCGGCATCATCCTGTTCATCCAGAAACGCCCGCGCGGTCTGTTCGCGCTCAAGGGCCGCGCGGTGGAAAGCTAGACCATGGCGCCGAAACGTAATTTCCTGTCCATCGTCCTGGCCGAAACCGGCGGCCGCGTCCTGCTCGGCCTTCTGCTGGCCGCCGCGATCCTGGTGCCGGCGTCGAACCTGCTCTTGCCGGAAGGGTCGTTCCTGCATGTCCCGACCTACATCGTCACCCTGATGGGCAAGTATCTGGCCTTCGCATTGCTGGCGCTCAGCGTCGATCTGATCTGGGGCTATGCCGGAATTCTGTCGCTGGGGCACGGCGCGTTTTTCGCGCTGGGCGGCTACGCGATGGGCATGTATCTGATGCGCCAGATCGGCGACCGGGGCGTCTATGGCAATGCCGAACTGCCGGACTTCATGGTGTTCCTGAACTGGACCGAACTGCCCTGGTACTGGCATGGCTTCGATGCCTTTCCGTTTGCGCTGGTGATGGTCGTGGCGGTGCCGGGCGCCCTGGCCCTGGTGTTCGGCTGGTTCGCCTTCCGCAGCCGGGTTACCGGCGTCTATCTGTCGATCATTACCCAGGCCATGACCTACGCCCTGTTGCTCGCCTTCTTCCGCAACGATATGGGTTTTGGCGGCAATAACGGGCTGACCGACTTCAAGGAAATCCTCGGCTTCAACATCCAGGCCCAGAACACCCGCGCGGTCCTGTTCAGCCTCAGCGCCCTGGCGGTCGCCGGTGGCTATATCATGTGCAAGCTGATCGTCTCCAGCCGCCTGGGCCGGGTGCTGATCGCGATCCGGGACGCCGAAAGCCGGACCCGCTTTCTTGGCTACCGGGCCGAATATTACAAGCTGTTCGTGTTCGTGGTGTCGGCCATGCTGGCCGGCATCGCCGGGGCGCTCTATGTGCCCCAGGTCGGGATCATCAATCCATCCGAATTCGCCCCGGCGGTCAGCATCGAGATCGTCATCTGGGTCGCCATCGGCGGCCGTGGGTCGCTGTACGGCGCGGTGCTGGGCGCCATTCTGGTCAATTACGCCAAGACCTATCTGACCGGCGCGATGCCCGATGCCTGGCTGTTCGCGCTGGGCGCTCTGTTCATCGCATCGACCATCTTCCTGCCCAAGGGCATCGTCGGCACCCTGCCCGCGTTCGGCACCGGCAAGCGGCGGGGACAAAAATCGTGAACCTGCACGCATCGCCCAGCAGACGTGACACGATCCTGTACCTCGACGGGGTATCGGTGAGTTTCGACGGGTTCAAGGCATTGAATAATTTGAGTTTCTATGTCGAAGTGGGCGAGTTGCGCGCGATCATCGGCCCCAACGGGGCGGGCAAAACGACGATGATGGACGTGGTCACCGGCAAGACCAGGCCCGACAGCGGTGATGTCATCTTCAATGGCGGCACCGATCTGACCAAGCTGGACGAGGCGCATATCGCCAATCTGGGCATCGGGCGAAAATTTCAAAAACCCACCGTATTCGAATCCCAGAGCGTCTTCGAGAATCTGGAACTGGCGCTGGCCGGCAACCGCCGGGTCTTTCAGTCGCTGTTCTTCACCTTGACCAGCGTTCAGGCCCAGCGCATCGACGAAGTGCTGGAAACCATCCGCCTGACCGGCGACCGCGCCAAGCAGGCCGGCGATTTATCGCATGGTCAAAAACAGTGGCTGGAAATCGGCATGTTGCTGATGCAGGAACCGGACCTGCTGCTGGTCGATGAGCCGGCGGCGGGCATGACCGACGCCGAAACCATGCAAACCGCCGAGATGCTGAAACGGATCGCCGGCGACCACTCGGTGATTGTGGTGGAACACGACATGTCGTTCATCCGCGCGCTGGGCTGCCGGGTAACCGTGCTCAACGAAGGGTCGGTCCTCGCCGAAGGGTCGCTGGACGCGATGCAGGCCGACGAACGGGTCATCGAAAGCTATCTGGGGCGCTGAGACTTGCTGATTGTCGAAAACATCGATCTGTATTACGGCGCATCGCAGGCGCTGCGGTCGGTCAATATGCGGGCTGAACGGGGCCAGGTGACCTGCATCATGGGCCGCAACGGGGTCGGCAAGACCAGCTTGATCCGCGCCATATGCGGGCAACAGGCGGTCCGCGCCGGCACGATCAGTTGGGACGGCGCCGACATCACCGATGTGGCCCCGCATGAGCGGGCATCGCTTGGCATCGCCTTCGTGCCGCAGGGCCGCGAGATATTTCCGCTGTTGACGGTGCATGAAAATCTACAGACCGGCTATGCCGCCCTGCCCCGCGCCAAGCGCAACATCCCGGACGAGATTTTCCAGCTGTTCCCGGTTTTGGGCGACATGCTCAAACGCCGTGGCGGCGATCTGTCCGGCGGCCAGCAGCAGCAACTGGCCATCGCCCGCGCCCTTGTCACCCGGCCGCAACTGCTGGTCCTGGACGAGCCCACCGAGGGCATCCAGCCCAGCATCATCAAGGATATCGAGAAGATCATTCGGCTCTTGGGACAACGCGGCGATATGGCTATCGTGCTGGTCGAACAATATTTTGAGTTCGCCCGCGACCTGGCCGACAGCTTCCTGGTCATGGACCGGGGCGAAATAGTGTTGCAGGGAACCCGCGAGGAAATGGTCGAGGACGATGTCCGCCGCTATCTCACTGTCTGAGCCGCGTCTCGCCAACACCGCCCACGGCGCCGGGCGGGTGATTTATGGCGTCGATGCAAACGGCGTTACCCGGTTGCGCGATCTATACCAAAGCGACCCGGTCCGGGTGCTGTTTCCAACCCCGCCGCGCGGTGAAATCCCCGCCGCCGCCTTCGTCACCACGTCGGGCGGGCTGGTCGGCGGCGATGTCCTGGAACTCACCGCCCAGGCCGATGAAGACGCCGCCGTGCTGTGCTATCCGCAGGCAGCCGAAAAAATCTACCGCTCCACCGGTGCCACCTGCCAGATAATGGTGTCGCTGCGGGCCGCATCCGGGGCCTGGCTGGAATGGCTGCCGCAGGAAACCATTATGTTCGACGGCGCCCGGCTGATCCGCCGCACCGTCGCCGAA
>PTKA01000196.1 GCA_002937525.1 Alphaproteobacteria bacterium MarineAlpha10_Bin3 | reverse complement strand
ATCCAGCTCATAGGTTGAATCACTTTTCGCGACCTTTGGGAATCCCCTTTCGATTCTGTCTATTCCGGATGTGCTCTAGCGGCGTCGAGGACCATTATGGCGCGGTCGATGCGCTTTGCGCCGTCGCCGGCGAGTTCGACATGGGCGATGCGGTCCATGACACCACCGACGATCAATGGAATGCGATGTACAATCTGAATGTTCGAACCCTGCTGAATGCGGTGCGCGCGGTGGCGCCGGCGATGAAGGCGCGCAAAGCTGGAAAGATCGTCGCGGTCGGCGCCAATGCCGCCTTGAAGGGGATTGCGCAGATGGGCAGCTACTGTGCTGCGAAAAGCGCTGTCATGCGGATCAGCGAATCGATGGCCGGCGAACTTCGCGAACACTCCATCAACGTCAATTGCGTCCTGCCCAGCATCCTGGATACGCCGGAAAACCGCGCCGCCATGCCCGATGCCGATCCGGCCCTGTGGGTCGCGCCATCGGATCTTGCCTCGGTGATCGCGTTCTTGTGCTCGGTCCAGGCAAGGGCGATCCACGGCGCGCTGATTCCGGTTGTCGGGTTATCCTGAACCGGCCGCTTGGCGAAAACCGATGGACGGCGTGCCAACGCGGTGCCCACAATGACCCTGTACCAGCGCAGGCCTGCCAGCGAGGATTGAGTGATGCCGCGAACACCGGATTATTTCGCCGATAAAACCATCGTCATAACTGGGGCCGGTAGCGGGATTGGCCGTGCCACGGCGTTGATCTTCGGGCGTGAGGGAACCAATGTTCTGTGCGCCGATATCGACGGCGATGCCGCACGCGATACCGCAGAGCAAGTCATCGCCGCCGGGGCCAGGGCGCTCGCCACGACGACCGACGTTAGTGAGCGCGCCGCCGTGCAGGCCATGGTCGCGGCCGCCATGGCGTCTTTTGGCGCGGTGGATTTTTGTTCAATTCCGCCGGTGCCGCGTTCGCGCGCGCGCTTCCTCGATATCGACGACGATCTGTGGAAGCGGTCCTACGATCTGAACGTCAATGGCGTGTTCTACGCGATGCAGGCGGCGTTGCCGCATATGCTGGAATTGGGCCATCCCAGCACCCCGCGCCGCCGCGACATGCAGTGAATGCCGAAATCGCCGAAACCGATCTGTTCCATTTCCCGGTAGGCGGGGTGAAATTCGACCCAGTCCCGGTCGCGGCCGAACGCGTCGCGGGCATGAAGGACGGGATCGTGCCGGTCCGCCATGCGGGACAATTCATCCAGCAGACTTCGCATCGCGTGATCGATATCGTAGAAATTCTGACCACGGCAATCGGGCGCGACCCAATCGGATTCATTTGGGGCGGGCAGGTCGGCCGACAATGAATCGGGCATAGGGTTCTCCTTTGGTACAGTTTTGTGCTTGCGGGGCTTGTTCCGCAACCGATTTTTTGGCATTATTGAGTGAGTTTTACTCATTCAACAATGCGATGACAGAACGCTACCCTCCCTTGAACGCGCTTCGAACCCTTGAGTGTGCTGGCCGCCACTTGAGTTTTGTGCATGCAGCTGAAGAATTGCGCGTTACCCCCGGCGCAGTCAGCCGACAGGTGAAGGCACTGGAAGAATGGCTCGGTGCGCCGCTGTTCCGCCGCCGCCACAAACAGATTGTCCTGACGCCGTTGGGCCATCGCTATTTACAGGCTGTTGGTGAACCGCTGGCGCGCATCGCCGCCGCCACGGCACGCGCGTTGCAGCGAGACGGTGACCGGCCGATTGCAATCTGCGCCTACCCGACATTTGCGCTGCGCTGGCTGGTGCCGCGCTGGGGGCATTTCTATGACCGGCATCCCGATATAGACCTGCAATTGACGACTTCCTTGCAGCCGGTCGATTTCACCCGCGATGATTTCGACGCGGCCATTCTTGTCGGCGAGGGGATCAAGACATGGCCGCGCCTGGTGTCCAGACGATTGGTCGATGTCGAACTGGCGCCGGTATGCAGCCCGCAATTACGGGCGCGGGCGCTGAAGGTTCCCCTCGATCTGGCAAAGGTTACGCTGTTGCACGGATCGCCGCGCCCGCAAGATTGGCGGCGATGGCTGGATTTTGCTGGCGTTTCCGGCATCGACGCGAAATCCGGGTTGACTTTCGACAGTCTCAATCTTGCGATACAGGCGGCGATCGAGGGGCTGGGCGTGGCGATCGCGGTTCGGGCGCTGGTGCGCGACGATCTGGCGGCGGGCCGGCTGGTGGAACCATTTGGGCCGGTGCGCCGTTCGCGGCGGCCGTTCCATCTGGTCTATCCGGCCGACCGCGCCCGCGATCCCCGGCTACGCTATTTCATCGACTGGATCATCGAGGAGGCAGGCATTATACCAAAAGGTAGCGAACCGTGAATCAAGGGGGCATCATGGCCAAGCGCAAGCCGAAGAAAAAAGGCGGCGAATTCACCGCCGAGCTGATTGCGCGCATGGCCCGCCACGCGACCGCCGAATCGCTGAACGCGAATGTCATCACGCCGTTCGCGGCCGCCTTGGAAGTGGTCTGCCGGGACCGGGGCTACATTCTCAATATCTACGGTGAAAGCAGTAATCTTGTGGTCAGTAGCGAGGAAAACGCCCAGGCTATTTACCAGCTCATCGAGGATTATTTCGAGTCCAAGGGCACAGCCGGGTAAAGTCGCCCTGGGTCTGCCTGATCCGCTCTGAATTCCTGCATATTTACGCCGAATAGGGTTCTGCCCAGGGACGCTCGTCATAGCCCGAGGCGAAGGCGTTGTTGGTTTGCGCCGGATTGCGGTTAACCAGCGCGCGGCCATAGATCGGATGGGTCATTGAGCGGATTTCATGCTCGATTTCGTAGACTTTCTCGCCGCTGTCCGGATCGACGATATCGCGGAACCGGTACTGGTGCTGGTTGCTTTCCTGGGTGATCAGACCGCGTTCAAGAAGTTTGGCGTGCGGTCCTGAAAAGTTACTGACATAGACCTGAAAATGATGGCCGTCGTAATCCGGGATAGGCGTCTTCGATTCCCGGAATATAAGGTCTTGATGATATCCGACCGAGATCCGCGCCGCCCGCGCGCCGGCAATTTTTTCGACCCCCGTGGTGGCGTCGAATATTTGCCGGTAGAAGCGCGCGATCGCATCGGCGGTTCCCGAAGGCACGTCGAATTCGACATACGGCATACCCAGCTTGATGGCACCGAACCGGTCGTCCGGCTGGTGGCAGCGAAGCTGGTTTCCCCACGGACAGGTCACATCGATGTGCGCCTTTTTCCTGCTAAAGGCGAACCGCGTTCCCTTGAGGTCGCCGCTGACCGCTTTCAAACTCCGCGCAAGATCGCCAAGGTTCGGCGTCAACAACCCGACCCGGCCGCGCAGCACCTGCGGCTCGCCAATCGGCAGATGAAATTGGCTGCGGCCGATATTGACCCACATATTCTCGACCCCCGTGACGAGATACGGGTCGCGCGTGAAACCCATCCCGGTGATGTAGAACAGAATCGCAAGCCGCTGGTCGGGAACGGTGAAATTGACATGTTCGAGGCCGACGATATTGGCCATATCCTCTGCGGCGCGGTCGTATTTTTTCGCCATGCGGGCCTCCCTTTTGGGTTTTGGATCGAATACGTGCAATCAAGCAACCACGGGTTGGATCGTCTTTGACCCTGTCCGGGCAGCGGATAACCCAATATTTTCCGTCTAACCATCTGTTGCATTGTCACTGTAGCCAAATAGCGCCGTCATTCAAATTATTCCAGATCTAGCGCTGTCCAGGCGTCCAGCTTGGATTTTGCACTGAACGGCCCCATTCGCCTTTTAATGTCCTGACGCCAGCGGAAGCCGACGGAATCGGGGGCCTGTGGATAAGATGGATAAGCCCGACGGCTTACCCTGCACGTATACGTTCCGTCCCACAGGGGATCGCCCGCCGCTTCGGGCAGGCTCAACCACCACAGGATGTGATAAACAGGATGCAGGCAGTATGATCAGCAACCGGAATACACCTTAACTTCGCTGCCAAACTGTCCAACAATGTGGGACCAGCTCAGATATGAACGACCACCATCATCAAGGCCATGGCGGTGATGCCCAGCCAGCCGATGAGCCGCCACCGGTCAAGGATCCGGTTTGCGGGATGAATGTGCGATTGAACGCGGGCAAGCCCAATCATGAACATGCCGGCGAGACCTATCATTTCTGCTCGCAGGGGTGCCACGACAAGTTCGCCGCCGATCCGGCGCATTATCTGTCCGGGGCGCATAAGCGGCAAAACGACAACTTGCCAAGCGGCCCTCAATTCATCTGCCCGATGCCCCCCGAGATCGTCACCGACGGACCGAGCGACTGCCCAATATGCGGCATGGCGCTGGAGCCGATGGGCGTTCCCACGGGCGACGAGGGACCGAACCCCGAACTGGTCGATTTCAAACGCCGCTTTCTAATTGGCGCGGTGCTGAGCGTGC
>PTKA01000195.1 GCA_002937525.1 Alphaproteobacteria bacterium MarineAlpha10_Bin3 | reverse complement strand
TGCCAAGGCTTTCGGGCAGCGTCGCGCACGCTTCGCGATGCCCCGCATCGCCACAGCGCACGCTCCTTGCCGAAAACCTTGGCAAGCCGTCTTTATGGGTCCTTATTAGCGCTCCTTGGTATAACCTTGCAGTGAATCGGATTATTCATGCAAACACAATCGGCGCAAACATTCATCGTCATCGGGGCCGGGCAGGCCGGCGGGCGCGCGGTCGAAGCGATGCGGCAGACCGGGTTCGCCGGGCGCATCGTTCTGGTCGGCGCGGAACCGCATCTGCCTTATGAACGGCCGCCTTTGTCGAAGGAATTGCTGGCGGCGGATGCCGGCGAACTGCAATCGATGTTCGAGCGCGCCTGGTTCAACGAGCGCGATATCGACCTGCATCTGGGCGTCGCCGCCATCGCCATCGAGCGCGATGAGAAACAAGTCCGGCTCGCCGACGGCACGGCCATGCCCTATGACAAGCTGTTGCTGACCACCGGCGCGGCAGTGCGCGAACTGGATATCGAAGGCGCGGCGTTGCCCGGCGTCCACACCTTACGCACGATCGAAGACAACCGCGCCATCGAAGCATTGTTTTCGGCGCAAAAGCCGGTCGTGGTGGTCGGCGGCGGGTTCATCGGGCTTGAAGTCGCCGCCGCCGCCCAGTTGCGCGGCTGCGCCGTCACGGTGCTGGAATTCGCCGACCGGCTGATGGGCCGCGCCTTGCCAGCCCAAATCAGCGCTATTTTCGCCGCCCTGCACGGTGCCAACGGGGTCGATGTGCGGCTCGATACCGGCGTGGCGCGGATCGAGGGCACGCAGCGGGCCGAAGCGGTGGTGACCACGGCGGGCGACCGGATCGCGGTCCAGGGCGTGATCGTCGGGGTCGGCATCGCGCCGCAAACGAACCTTGCGCAGGCCGCCGGGCTGAGCGTCGAGAACGGCATCGTGGTCGATGAATATTGCCGCAGTTCGGATGAAAATATCTATGCCGCCGGCGACGCGGCTAGCCAGTGGCAGCCGCAGCTTGGCCGCCATCTGCGGCTCGAATCCTGGCAGAACGCCCAGAATCAGGCGATTGCCGCGGCCCGGAACATGTGCGGCGCGGACACCGCCTTTGCCGAGGTCGCGTGGTTCTGGTCGGACCAGTTCGATGTCAATCTACAGATGTGCGGCGCGCCGCTGGACTGGAAGGAAACCGTCACGCGCGGCGATATGGCGGCGCGCGACGGCATCTTGTTCCAGCTCAAGGGAGGGCGGATCGTCGGCGCCATCGGCCTCAACCGTCCGCGCGACATGCGCTTTGTCAAACGCATCATGGCCGCCGGCAAGACCCCGAGCCCAGCGCAACTCGCCGATGACGCCATAGGATTTCGCGATTTATTGAGGGCATAGACATGACCGAACCGCTCGAACTGTTCGACCCCGCGCATTACGCATCCGTCCGCCTGCCGGCGCAAAAGGCCGCGCCTTTGCCGAACTGGTGCTACACCTCGCCGGCCTTTTACGCCCGCGAGGTCGAGCGCATCTTCATGAAGGTCTGGAACTATATCGGCCATGCCAGCCAGATTTCCGATCCGGGCGATTTCTTCACCCATGACATCGCCGGCATGCCGATCGTCGTGATCCGCGGCGACGATGGCGAGATACGCGCCTTTCATAATTCGTGCCGCCACCGGGGCTCGATGGTCGCCACCGGCGAAGGGTCCTGCAAGACTTTGATGTGCCCCTACCATAACTGGACCTATGGCCGGGACGGCAAGCTGGTCGCCACGCCGCTGATCGACGAGGACGAGAATTTGCGCCATGCCGATCTTGGCCTGCTGCCGGTGCGGCTGGAGCGCTGGGCCGGGTTCCTGTTCGTCAATTTCGACGACAACGCGATGGATTTGATGCAATGGCTCGGCGATTTGCCGGGCAACTGCGCCAGTTACGGCCCCGAAACCATGGTGCTGGGCCGGCGCAAGGTCTATCGCGACGTAAAAGCCAACTGGAAGCTGCATTTCGAGAATTTCAATGATTCATTGCATATCCCCTTCGTGCATGGCGGCACTTTGGCGCGCCAGGGTGTTTCAGGGCGCAAGCGCGCCATCTTTGAGGAATTCAACGGCCAGTGCATCGACCATTTCACCGTCCACAAGGGCAGCCGCAGCCTGCTGGAAGGCGATACCGGCTTTCCGCCGATCGCGACCCTGAAGGGCCGCTACCGCGAGGGCACCTATTATCCGTGCATCCTGCCGACGACGATGATGGGCTGGACCATCGATTGTCTGTTTATCTTCGAGCTGCACCCGACCGGGCCGGAATCCATGAATGTTGTCAGCGCCTTGTTCTTCCCCCAAGAAATCACCCAACGCGACGATTTCGAGGAACTGGCCAAGCGTTATTATCGCCGCCAGGACATCATCTTGCCCGAAGACAATGTGATCGTGGCAATGCAGCAGCGCGGGCTGCACGCGCCGGTGTCTGCCGCATCGCGTTTCACCCACATGGAAACGCTGTGCCACGCCTTCGACAACTGGCTGCTCGACCAGGTGTTATAGGTCAAGAAACGCGCCGGATTTTTGCGTCAGCCACCAGGTCATCAGCCGCGTGGCCTGCATGAAATCGTCGATTTCCATGGCCTCGTGCGGGTTGTGGCTGCCATGGGCGTTGCGCACGAAAATCATCGCCGTCGGCACGCCGGCAGCAGCGAAGGCGGCGGCGTCATGGGCGGCACCACTGGCCATGCGCAGCACCGGGATCGCCAGTTGCCCCGCACCGTCGGCCAGCGCGTCCTCGATGCCGGGGTCGATCTTGCCGACCGCGGCGCGGGTGATCTGGCCAAGATCGAAGGTCACGCCCCTTGTTTCGGCAATCCGGGCGGCGTGCCGCTTTACGATAATTTCCAACTCGGCCAGAAAATCCGGGTCCAGAGTGCGGACATCGAGGCTGAAACGGACGCAGCCGCTGATCTTGGTCATGGCGTGCTGGTCGGTGTCGGTGAACAGCTTGCCGATGGTAAAGGCCATGTCGCCGCCCTTGGCTTCGATTTGCGACCATAATAGGTCGAGCGCGTGGATGAAATCGGCCGCCGCGACCACGGCGTCGCGCCGGTAATCGCGGGGCACGCCGCCGCAATGCGAATATTCACCGGTGATCCGGGCGTCGGGATAACGGAAATTACCCCTTATGCCGGTGACGACGCCAACCGCGATGCCCTTGGTATCCAGTACCGGTCCCTGTTCGATATGCAGTTCCAGATAGGCGCCCAGCGTGGCCGGGTCGAAATGGCGCGCGCCGGCGCGAAGGGCGGCCGGGTCACCGCCGGCATCGGCGATATGGTCGGCCAGGCTGCGCTGCGTATCGGTGCGCCTGGCATTGTCGAGCGCACCGTCCGGCAGCAGACCAAGTGCGGCACGGCTGCCGATATAGGAGACGCCGAACCAGGCACTTTCTTCGGCCCGGATCGCCATAACGCAAAGGTCGCCCGGCGGCTCAAACCCGGCGTCTTTCAACGCCGCCAGCGCGGTCAGCCCGGCGACAACGCCGGCAGCACCATCGAAATTGCCGCCATTTTGGACCGAATCGAGATGCGACCCGATGACGATCCGGGGCGCGCCGCCGCCCGGTAAAATCATATAGGTATTGCACGCCGCATCGCTTTCCACGCCAAGGCCCTGGTTTTGCGCGGTTTGCGCCATCAATTCATGGGCGAACGCCTCGCCGTCGCCATAGGATGCGCGGGTGATGCCCTGACCATCGCTGGAACCCTCGGCAAGCCGCGCAAAAAGATCGGCGGCAAAGCACCGGCGCTTGGCCAGCGCCGCGTCGATGGCGTCCCAGGAATGAGCGTCGTTCATCAGGCGGCGCGCCAGCCGCCGTCGATCGTCAGCACCGACCCGGTGGTAAAGCTCGCCTCGCCGGACAAAAGATAGACGATGCCATTGGCGATTTCCCCGGCCTCTCCGAAGCGTTTGAGAGCGTGCCGGTTGCGCGAATAGTCGCGCGCCGCCGCCGGGTCGCGCGCGCGCGCCATGCTGCGGTTAAACATCGGCGTGTCGATGGCGCCGGGCGCCACCGCATTGACGCGGATAGTATCCGGCGCCAGCTCGAACGCCGCCGTCTTGACCAGACTGACAATCGCCCCCTTGGACGCGATATAGGCGGCGTTGTTGCGCCCGCCGCCAAAGGCAAGCTGCGATGCGATGGCGACAATCGAACCGCCGCCCTGGGCGCGCATCGCCGGCAGCACGCCGATCATCCAGCGCCACGTCGCCGTCACATTGACCGCAAAGACCCGGTTCCAGTCATCCGGGTCGATGGCGTCAATCGCCACCCCGGAATTGCTGATGCCGGCGATGGTCGCCAATCCGTCGATTGGGCCGGCGGCCTTGATCGCGCGCGCGATGGTATCGTCGTCGCACACATCGCCCAGGACCGGCTCAACCCCGCCCGGCATGCCCTTGGCGTCCAGATCGACGCCGATGA
>PTKA01000194.1 GCA_002937525.1 Alphaproteobacteria bacterium MarineAlpha10_Bin3 | reverse complement strand
GGGCCGGCCACAGCGCGTTCAGCGCGTTTTGCTGCGCCGCCGCCATGCGGCGGATCAGCCCGGCTCGGCTATCTCCCCACGCATAATCGTATGTGTCCGGCAGCAGACTGCCTTCCGGTGCCGTCGCCGGCGTCCCGCTCAGTCCTTCGGCCCCGGTCAGGATTTGACCTATTTGTACGCTGGTCAGGCCCTCCGGGACGGTCAGTTTCCGGACCACGACGCGGCCGTCCCGGATCGTGGCGAGGACCGCCGCCGGGCTGACACGGGGTGCGAATTTATATTCGCCGGCTTTCAGGCCGTCATGGCTGCCTTGCCATCTGGTCATCGCGACGAACAGCAGCCGGTGGCGGATAACGCCCGCCTCGGCCAGCGTGGCGGCGATGGCCCGCAGACCCGCACCCCGGACGATCAATATCCTGGTATCGGTTGCCAGCACGCCGGGATTGGCGAAGGTGGTAAATCCCCACACAATAACGCCGCCGGCGGCAAGCGCGGCGGCGGCAATCAGGCAGAAAACGCGGCCGGCGCGGCGCATTATCCGTCCGGCACCGCCGTGAAAATCAGGCAGGCATTGGTGCCGCCGAAACCAAACGAATTCGACATGGCGATGCGGATCGGGCGTTCTTTGGCCACGCGCGGCACAAGATCGATATCGCAGCCATCGGACGGGTTTTCCAGATTGATCGTCGGCGGCGCGATGCCGTCCTGAATCGCCTTGATCGAGTAGATCGATTCGACGCTGCCGGCGGCGCCGAGCATATGTCCGATGGCGGATTTCGTCGATGACATGGAAAGCTTGTAGGCATGGTCGCCGAACAGCCGTTTAACCGCGCCCAGTTCGATTTCATCGCCCAGTGGCGTCGAGGTGCCATGGGCGTTGATATAGTCGATATCGCAGGCGTTGAGTTTGGCACTGCGCAGCGCCGCCTTCATCGCGCGGAAAGCGCCGCTGCCATCGGGCGCCGGCGCGGTCAGATGATAACCGTCGCCGGACATTCCATAGCCGATCACTTCGGCGTGGATTTTGGCGCCCCGGCGGCGGGCGTGTCCGAGTTCCTCCAGCACGACAATGCCGGCCCCTTCGCCCATGACGAAACCGTCCCGGTCCCGGTCCCAGGGCCGCGAGGCTTCTTTGGGGCGGTCGTTGAACCCGGTTGAAAGCGCCCTGGCCGAGGCAAAGCCCGCCATGCCGAGCCGGCAAATCGCGGCTTCGCTGCCGCCGGCGACCATGACGTCGGCATCGTCCAGCGCGATCATCCGCGCCGCGTCGCCGATGGCGTGGGCGCCGCTCGCGCAGGAGGTGACGACGGCGTGATTGGGGCCCCGAAAGCCGTATTCGATGGACACATGGCCGGATGAAAGATTGATCAAATTGGCCGGGATGAAAAACGGGCTGATGCGCCGGGGGCCGCGTTCCTGCAGCAGGACGGTGCCTTCCGCGATGCCGGAAAGCCCGCCGATCCCGGAGCCGATCACAACGCCGGTGCGTTCCTGATCTTCATCGTTGTGCGCGACCCAGCCAGAATCTTCGATGGCTTGACGCGCCGCCGCCACCGCGAAAATGATGAAGCGATCCATCTTGCGCTGGTCTTTGCGCGGCACCCAGTCATCGACGTTGAAATTGCCATCCGCGGTCTTGCCCGGCGTCACCATGCCGCCGATCTTGCAGGGCAGATCGGACACATCGAAGGTTTGTATGGCGGTAATACCGGATTCACCGGCCAGCAATCGCCGCCAGTTCAGATCGACGCCAACACCAAGCGGCGTTACCGCACCGAGGCCTGTAACGACTACACGTCTCATCCAGGGTATTTCTTTATATCCGCCAAATTAACTGCCGGTATTGGCGTCTATGAAGGTGATTGCATCCTGCACGGTTTGAATCTTCTCGGCCGCATCGTCAGGGATTTCGCAACCGAATTCCTCTTCGAACGCCATGACCAATTCAACCGTGTCCAGGCTATCCGCGCCCAGATCGTCGATGAAATTGGCAATGTTCGTTACCTTGTCTTCGTCTACGCCAAGATGTTCGATAACGATTTTTTTCACACGTTCCGAAACGTCACTCATCTTCGTGTACCCTTCAGCTTTGCTGGGCGTTTTATACAGATGCTTCGTGTCTTCAGAAGCGAAGCGGCGCCCTAGTAACATAATTAAATCATATTGGCCAGCGCCCGGATTCCGAGTCCGACGGCAACCGTCATATCATCGCCATGCCGCCATTGATATGTATTGTTTGGCCGGTGACGTAGGCGGCTTCGTCGCTGGCCAGATATAACGCGCCGGCGGCGATATCGTCGATTGTCCCGAACCGGCCGGCCGGGATCGCCGCGGCCAGCGACTGGCGCTGCGGTTCGCCCAGCGCCTCGGTCATCGCGGTTTCGATAAAGCCGGGGGCGATGCAGTTGACCGTGATGGCGCGGCTGGCGACTTCCTGGGCCAGCGATTTGGACATGCCGATCAACCCGGCCTTCGACGCCGCATAGTTGATCTGCCCGGCATTGCCGGTAACCCCGACGATCGAGGTGACGGCGATTATGCGGCCAAAACGCCGTTTCATCATGCCGCGCAACAAGGCCCGGCAGAGCCGAAACGCCGCGCTCAAATTGACGTCCAGGACAATATCCCAGTCCGCGTCCTTCATTCGGATGGCCAGGCCGTCGCGGGTAAGGCCGGCATTGTTGACCAGAATATCGACCTGGCCCAGAGCCGCTTCCGCGTCCTTGGCGAGCTCGGCCGCACCGCCTTCGGCGCCAAGGTCGGCGGGCACGGCGAAGGCCCGCTTGCCAAGTGCCGCCGCCAGCGATTCGAGCGCCTCGCGCCGTGTTCCCGACAACGCGACCGTCGCCCCGGCGCCGTGCAAAGTGCGTGCGATCGCGCCGCCGATGCCACCGGACGCCCCGGTGACCAGCGCGGTCCTGCCTGTAAGATCGAACATCTTATTTCTCCCTGGACGCCGCCTTAAAGATCCTTCAGCAGGGCTTCGATATCGGCTGGGCTTTGGACCGAACGTGCGCTCAAATCCCGGTCGATTCGCCGCGTGAGGCCGCTCAACACCTTGCCGGTGCCAATTTCGATCAGCGTATCGACGCCGCTGTCCTTCATATACCCGACGCATTCGCGCCAGCGCACCATCTTGGTGACCTGTTTGACCAGGAGCCGGCGGATGACCGGCGGGTCGACCGCTTCCGCCGCGCTGACATTGGCGACCAGCGGCACGCAGGGCGCCTCAATGTCGGTTTCGGCCAGCGCTTGCGCCATCACGTCGGCGGCTGGCGCCATCATGGCGCAGTGGAACGGGGCGCTGACCGGCAGGGGGATGGCGCGCCGCGCGCCTTTTTCCTTGGCGATCTGCATCGCGCGCTCGATCGCGGCGGTGGCGCCGCTCAGCACGACCTGGCCCGGCGCGTTGTCATTGGCCGGATCGCAGACTTCGCCCTGCGCGGCTTCGCTGGCGACCTCGCAAGCAACGTCGAATTCCAGACCCAATAGCGCCGTCATCGCGCCCTCGCCGACCGGCACCGCCTTTTGCATCGATTGCCCGCGCAGCTTGAGGAGCCGGGCCGTGTCGATCAGGCCGATTGAACCGGCGGCGGCCAAAGCGGTGTATTCGCCAAGCGAATGGCCGGCCACGAACGCCGCCGCATTGTCGATCTCGACGCCGCCTTCTTCCTGCATGACGCGAATTATCGCCATGCTGGTGGCCATCAGCGCCGGTTGCGCGTTTTCGGTCAGCCGCAACTCGTCGTCCGGCCCTTCGAACATGATCCGCGACAGGTTCTGATTTAGCGCATCGTCGATTTCCTGGAACAGCAGCCGCGCGGCGCTGAACGCACCGGCAAGATCGCGCCCCATGCCGACGCTCTGCGAGCCCTGGCCGGGAAAAATAAAGGCGATGGTCATCGTTGAATGAATTCTCTTCTGGTTATTCTCGATTACAAGGTCAGACCGCCATCGACGATCATCGCCGTACCGGTGGTGTAACGAGCCTCGTCGCTGGCAAGATACACCGCCATGGCGGCGATTTCCTCGACCGTGCCCAGCCGCCCGATGGGTTGACGGGCGATGAAGTTGCGGCGCGCCGCTTGCGGGTCGTCGAAGGCGTTGATCCGGTCGTCCAACGACGGGGTCTGTATCGTGCCGGGACAGATCGCGTTGCACCGGATGTTGCGTTCGATCATGTCGGCGGCAAGAACCCGGACTTTGTCGTCGACGCGTCGGACTACCCTGCACTTCTTACGCAGAATCGGATCGGGGAACACCCTGATTCGTCTGATGGCCAATCGCTAACCTTTTCTTTCTTCCACTTCGGGTCGCATTACCAGTGCGGGGACACGTGGCGGGTCATCCTGCGTTCATGCCGATCAACTGAGCGAGCCCGGATCGACATCGACAGTCCACAGTGCACCTGTCGGCACGATGTCGAGCAGTCTCGCAGGGTGCGCGCCCTTCAGCAA